>JAYTBY010000026.1:0-5028 GCA_043736755.1 Planctomycetota bacterium
GCTCCACCGCTTGTGTGAGCCCCCGTCAATTTCTTTGAGTTTTACCCTTGCGAGCGTACTCCCCAGGCGGGGTACTTAACACATTAGCTCCGGCAGAGAAGACATAGATATCCCCCCTGCCCAGTACCCATCGTTTACGGCTAGGACTACCGGGGTATCTAATCCCGTTTGCTACCCTAGCTTTCGCACCTCAGTGTCAGTGTCGGGCCAGTGAGTCGCTTTCGCCACCGGTGTTCCTCCAGATATCTACGCATTTCACCGCTCCACCTGGAGTTCCACTCACCCCTCCCGATCTCTAGCTCGCCAGTATCGCCCGCAATTCCCCGGTTGAGCCGGGGGATTTCACACGCGACTTAGCGAACCACCTACGTGCGCTTTATGCCCAGTAATTCCGAACAACGTTTGCACCCTCTGTCTTACCGCGGCTGCTGGCACAGAGTTAGCCGGTGCTTCCTCCCGTCTTGGTCGAGCTCGGCGCTATTCACGCCGAGCAGTTCCTAGAACGTGACAGTAGTTTACAACCCGAGGGCCTTCATCCTACACGCGGTGTCGCTCCGTCAGGCTTTCGCCCATTGCGGAAGATTCACGACTGCAGCCTCCCGTAGGAGTCTGGGCAGTTCTCAGTCCCAGTGTGCCGGACCGTCCTCTCAGACCCGGTAGCCGTCATCGCCTTGGTGAGCCGTTACCTCACCAACTAGCTGATAGCCCGCAACCTCCTCCACGAGCAGCAGCTTACGCCACCGTTTACCAGCCAGGAGATGCCTCCCAGTGGACCATCTGGTATTACCCACCGTTTCCAGTGGTTATCCCAGTCTCGAGGGTAGATTGATTACGTGTTACGCACCCTTTCGCCGCTTTACTCGTCTTGCGACTTTCACGCGCGACTTGCATGCCTAAGTCACACCGCTAACGTTCGTTCTGAGCCAGAATCAAACCCTTCATGAGTGTTTGTCTATAATGCTCTTGGAATTCATCTCGAGTCCGCTCCCTATGGAGTCGGCTCGATACGCTCGCACAGTTTTCAAGGGCCACCCTTGTTTTCAAAGATCCCGGTCGAGCCCGCCGCGTGCGGCTTGGCTCAACCGTGTTTTTCAGTTCCACACGCGCTCGCTACCATCGGACTTCGTTTCGCGCTGGCTGCGCGTGTCGTCCGGGGCCACTTTGCTGCGTTAGGGAGGCGGGATCCTAGAGGTTTCGCCTCCCCGGTCAACAGCCGCCCGCTAGGAATCGTTACTCGGCCCGTTGTGACGCCTTAACTAGCTGCAGTTATTGGGCTTAGGTTCTGGGGCCGAGCTCACCGTTTGGCCGTTTTCGGTCGGTGAAGCGCGTTCGTTGACGAGCCGGCCCCCATGGATCGTTCGTCTCACGGCACGACCTGAATGGGCGCTCCTACCGGAAGGATGTCGTACAGCTCCTCGACATCCGCCGTGCGCATCCGGATGCACCCCAAGCTCGCGTCGCGCCCGATGCTGCTGGGATCGTTGGTCCCGTGAAACCCGAGGCCCGTGTCGAGGCCGTCCGCACCGTTCCAGGGGATCCAGCGCGTGCCCAACGGGTTCGCTGGGTCGCCGAAAGGCACGGGTTTTCGGCCCTGCGGGAACCACATCGGCTCCTTCGTCATCTTGCTGCCTACCGTGAAGTTTCCGAGCCGTGTCGCGCTCGATTCGCTCCCCACGCCGACGGGCCACGCCGCGATGACCTCGGTGCCGGCAAGGTAGAGCGCCCAGTGGGCGTCGAGATCGACCAGAACGTGGACCGGATCCAGCGGGATCCGGAGCTTCATGCCCGGGTGGATCACTTGGCCTTCCAGGCCGTTCGCCCGAGCGATTTGTCCGGTGCACACGACGAGGTTCGGGTCGGCAGCAACCGCACGCCGTCGAACGTGGATGAGCGAGTCGCCAGCCTGGACGACGACCTCCGTGGATCGCCATTTTCCGCGAGGATTCCAGCGATTTTTTCGTTGAGCCTCGCGGACGCCCAAGCTCCAGCGCTCGAGAAGCGCCGCTTCCGCGCGCCTAGGCGATCCGATCTCGGCCAAGAGCAAGCGCGAGAAGGAACCCGCCGCATCGGCGAAGCGAGAAGCGTCAAGGGCCGCGAAGGCGGCGCGCTCCTCGGCGACGATGGACGCTGCCCGACCTAAGGCTGAATCCTGGAAGATCGGCCCGCCTCGGCCGGCAACGATGCGCAGTGCGAGTTCGCGTTCGGCGTCACTCAAGCCACCGGAAGCCTCGGCCCGTTCCAGCGCCGAGCGCGTCTCGATATCGCGTGTGGCGAGCGCATGGACGAGGGCGGTGGCGACATCGTGTCGAGCGGGATCGAGGCCCGTGCTCCGCGAGACGAGCCGCGCCTCGAAGGCAACGCGGTCTCGCAAGAGATCCTGGGCGGCGGCGACTTCCTCGGGGGAAAAGGGCGCCACGGCCCCCGCTCGTGCTGCTCCAGGTGCCGAGACGGGCGCGAGCGAACCCCTCGCTGCTGGAGCCGCCCCCTCCACCATCACCATCCCGGAGCCTCGGGGAGGCTCTCGGTTGGGCGAGGAAGCTGAAGCGCCGGCCGAGTCGCCCGCCGCAGAGGAGATCTCGGTCGTCGCGGTCGGTTGGGGTTGGGCTGCGCTGCCGAGAGGAATGGTGGGTACCCCGCCCGCATCATTCGCCCCCCCGGGGGACCTGGCCGACTCCTGCGCCTGTTGGCCCCCTGCAGACGCCCCCGGCGGCGGCACGAGTGGCTGCGCGACGGCCTCGATATTGAGCATCGAGCCGGGCGCAGCATGCGCCTCACCAGTCTCAGCCTGGCCGAGACCGCGCCAGACGAACCACACGATGCCGGCGCCGAGCACGAGGAGGAGGAGAGTGCGCATGCTGGAGGATCCGGACCGGCGGAAAGTTCCAAGCCGGCGAGAGAGGAAGGAACGACGGGAGGGACGTTGATCGGGAACACCCGGCAAGAGACGGACGTCTCTCGCAGCGGCCACGCGCGGGAGCAGGAGATCGCGGGGGCCCCAGCAGGACCGTGCTGGTCGGAACCCGGAACCAGTAGGGTTCCAGGGGGGCCCGCCACGCCGTGGTGTTGCCACGGCATCGAAGTTGGGCCCTCTAGATGCTTGTTCGGCCCGGGGATGACGACCAATCACCAGAACGCCAGGAACGCCCCGCGGGTCGCAAGCTAGCGCAGCACGCGCACGGCGACAATGCGGATTCGACGCAGGATTTTCGGGCCAGCGCGCGCACGCGTCCGCACCTCGGGCGCCGGTGTGCGCTCGAAGAGCTGGACGGGACCTAGGTACGGCCTCGGCGTAGCACCGGTGTCACAGGCGCTCGGCGACGATGCGCGCCGTGTGCCCATCGCCCAAGTCCACATCGGTCGCGAAGCCGGAGCCAAGCGACGGAGCGACCGACGTGACGTCGAGCGCCAAGGTCTCGGCCGCGATCAGGGCCCGATGTCGCTCCACGGCGGCGCGCACGAGATCGCTGACCGACACGACGCTGAGCCGGATCCGCTGCTCGACGGCCAAGCCGCTGTCCTTGCGCAGGGCATTGATGCGGTTCACGAGTTCCCGCGCGAGACCTTCCACGACGAGCTCCTCGTCGAGTTCCGTGTCCAAGTACGTGACGAAACTACCGTCCGTCTCGACGTCGAAGTCGGCCTTGGATTCGACCCGGATCTCGACGTCCTCCAGCGCGACCTGGAGAGCTTCGCCCCCGATCTGGAGTTCGACCCCGGTTCCGGCTCGAAGGCGCGCGACGTCCGCGGGCCCCAGGGCTTCGATCGCGGCCGCGGCAGCCTTCATCCGCCCACCGACCTTCTTGCCGAGCACACGGAAGTTGGCCTTCGCGCGCAGCGTGCACAGCTGGCCATCGTCCGCAGCGAGGCTGCCGAAGCCCTTCACGTTGAGTTCTCCGAGCACGAGGTCCCGCGCGAACGGACGAGCGAGGAGCACGAGCGCCTCGGGGCTCGAAGAGCGCACATGGATGGCGCGCAGCGGCTGGCGAATCTTGCGCCCGGCGCGATCGCGCAGTGCGCGCCCCATCTCCACGATACGGACTACGACTTCCATGCTGCGCTCGAGGTCGCGATCGACGAGCCGCGGGTCGTACTCGGGCAGTTTCGCGGCGTGCACGGATCCGCGACCGGGGGCGAGGCGCGTGTAGAGCATCTCCGCCAAGAACGGCGCGATGGGAGCGATCAGGAGCGACACGATCTCCAGCCCCGCATGCAGGGTCGCAAACGCGGCGGCCTTGTCGGCACCGGCCCCCTTCCAAAAGCGGGCGCGGTTGCGACGGATGTACCAGTTCGAGAGATCGTCGACGACGAAGGTCTCGAGCGCGCGACACACGGCCGACAAGTCGTAGTCGTCGTAACGCTCGCGCACATGCCGCACGAGCGTCTGCGCGCGCGACGCGAGCCAGCGATCGATTTCGGGCCGATCCTGCGAGGCCGGCGCGCCCTGGTCCGGGCGCCAGCCATCGGCGAGCCGCGCGTAGTCCGCGAAGAACTTGTAGCAGTTCTGCAGCGTGCCGAAGAACCGGCGACGCTCTTCCAACAGCCCCTCGGGATCGAAGCGCTTCGGCGCCGATGGTGCACCGCTCGCGAGCAAGTACCAGCGCGCCGCATCCGCACCGTGCTCGTCGAGGATCTTCCACGGATCGACGACGTTGCCGAGCCGCTTGCTCATCTTCACGCCGTCCTTGTCGAGGACGAGGCCGTTCACCGCGCACGCCTTGTACGTCGCGCCGCGCGGCAGTCCTTCTTCGGGGCAGAACTCGGTCAGGAACGTCCCGATCGCGTGCAGCGTGTAGAACCACCCGCGCGTCTGGTCGAGACCTTCGGCGATGAAGTCAGCCGGGAATTGTTCGCGCAAGAGCTCGCGCGAACCAGCCGCGTGCGGCCAGTGATACTGCGCATACGGCATCGCGCCCGAGTCGAACCAGCAGTCGAGCACGGCCTTCGTGCGGCGCATCGTTCCCGGGCATTTCCCGCAAGAGAACGTGACTTCGTCGATCAGCGGTTTGTGGTTGTCGAAGCCGTCGGGCA
>JAYTBY010000027.1:0-5024 GCA_043736755.1 Planctomycetota bacterium
CGCCGCGCTGCTCACGACCTTCAACGAGATCGACATGACCGCGGTCATGGCGCTGCGCAACGAACACAAGGACGCCTTCCTCGAGAAGCACGGCACGAAGCTCGGCTTCATGTCCTTCTTCGTGAAGGCCTCGATCGAAGCGCTGAAGCTGATCCCGGGCGTGAACGCCGAGCTGCGCGGCGAAAGCATCGTCTACCGCAACTACTACGACATCGGCGTCGCGGTCGGCGGCGGCAAGGGCCTCGTCGTCCCGATCCTGCGCAACGCGGAACGCATGAGTTTTGCCGAGATCGAGGCCGGCATCGGTGAACTCGCGAAGCGCGCGCAAGCGAACAAGCTGACGCTCGACGAACTGACGGGCGGCACGTTCACGATCAGCAACGGCGGGATCTACGGCTCGCTGCTCAGCACGCCGATCGTCAATCCGCCGCAGTCGGGCATCCTCGGCCTGCACGCGATCCAGGATCGCCCGGTCGCGCGCGACGGTCAGGTCGTCATCCGCCCGATGATGTACGTCGCGGTGACGTACGACCATCGCTTGGTCGACGGTCGCGAGGCCGTTACCTTCTTGAAGCGCATCAAGGAGTGCATGGAGACTCCGGCGCGGATGCTGCTCGAGGTCTGAGGTTCCGTCCGCGTCGCTCGGTGCTCCCGCGCACGCGGAACACTCGTCAGCGCGCTCGTCCCCGGAGCGCGCTGTTTCGTCCCGGCCCGCGTTTCCCGCCGACGTCCTGCTCGGCGAACTTCGCACACGACTCGTTCCCCCTTCCCAGGATCCAGCCATGAACGCCCTCGTCGCCATTGCAGCCCTCGGTCTGTTCGTCCTCCGGCCGGCCACCGAGGAGAACTCGGCAGCGAAGACGGAGCTCGCATACCGCTCGCACGTCGGCGTCGTCACCGAGTGGCGCACGTCGATGTCGAGCGACATCGAGTTCGCCGCGGACGAGTCCGAGGAGGTCGTCCAGAAGGTCACGATGAAGGCCTTCTTCGACAACGACCTGACGGGCATCGCACCGGAGGCGCAAGACGAACGGCGCGAGCTGCTCCACGCCCGTCGCATGGAGGTCGCGATCGAGGTCGATGGTGAAGAGGCGGAGTCCATGGTCATGACGCGCGACTCCATCCAGAACGGAGATGACGTCCTGCAAGCATCCGAGGAGCCCGCGGTCGACGAGATGCTGAAGGCGATGTTCGGTGAGCCGAACATGTCGTTCCGACTCTCGCCGCGCGGCGTCGAAGCGCTCATGAGCGCGCACGGTCCGGCCTTGGACAACGCCGAGATCGCCGACATGGGGTTGGGCGACGAGTTCCCGCTCCTGCATCCGGTCCTGCCCGAAGGCCCGGTCGCGGTCGGCGCGAAATGGAAAGGCCACCGTGAGATCGCGGGCGAGTACGACTTCGGGAAGCAGATGCAGGTCGAGATCGAGTACGAGTTGGTCGGCCTCGCAGATGGGATCGCGACTCTGCGCGCGAAGGGCCGCATCGAAGCGAAGGGTCCGCTGACGGCGCAATCCGACGAAGGCGAGGTCACGGCGTCGAACATCGTGTTCGAGCAGGACAGCGAGATCCGCTTCCGCGTCGCCGAGGGCGTCATCGACACGGCCGAGTGCTCGTTCACGTTCGACGCGCGCATTCAATCCACCGAGGAAGGCGCCGAAGCCGTCGTCATGAAGTCGTCGTCGCGCATCGCGATCGCGCGACGACCGCCGGCCGCGGAAGAAGAACGCGCCGAGAAGGACGAGGCCAAGTAGCGCGCGGGGATCTGATCGCTGCGATGCGGCTGCCCGCGGAGGATTCGAGTCGGGCGCGTATCGAGTGGGACTGCGACCTGCGGATCAGCGCGCCGCTTCGACGAAATCGAGGCCGAGATCGCGCATCCGAAGCGCGGGATCTGCTGAGTCGATGATCCGGCGCGTGGTGAGGACTCGTCCTCCATCGACGCTCCCCCGATCGTTCTCCGCGGAGCCCCTCTCATGACGACCCCGACTCACACGATCCATCTCCGCCGCGTCCTGGGTGCTCCGCCCGAGCGCGTCCATCGCGCGTTCCTCGACTCAGAGCTCGAACGTCAGACCTAGGAAGGCTCCGCCGGCCGTGAGGTCGTAGAGGATCCCGCCCGAATCGAAGTCGTAGCCGACCTCGCGCCATCCGAGGCGCACATCGCCCCAGTCCCAGGCCCATCCGAAGCCACCGATCGCCGGCCACGTCAGGTCGGAGGAAACGCCAAAGCCACCGACGTCGCCGTAAGCGAGTCCGAACAGCCCCGTGTCGCCGCCGATGCGTCCGCGCACGCCGACGAGAGGATCGAGCAGGTCGGTGTTCGCCGAGCGGTCGAGCACGCTGCCGCCTTCGGGATCGAGGCTCAGGTCGACGTGGAAGTAGCGCAAGCCGAAGAGGACCTCGAAGTTCGTGCTCGCGCTGCGCGAAAAGGAGTACGCGGCGCCGAGACCCAGCATCAGATCGTCGTTCTCGACTTCGAACGGCGTCGCGAGCGCGCCGTCGAGCACGCCTTCTTGGCTGAACTCGGCCCAGACGACGTCGCCAAGGATCGACCAATCGCCGCGCTGTGCCTCGAACGAGAGCATCGCGGCGCCGCTCAGGTAGTCGAGCGCCGATCCGCCCTCGTCCTCGGTGTCGCCGCCGATGCCATCGATCTTCAGGTCGCCCTCGACCGAAGGCGCCCACAGGTAGGGAGTGAGCCGCATCACCCAGCCCTCCCCCTCGGAAGCGGATCGTGCCGATGCCGCGCTCGCGAGGAGAAGCAGCCCTACCGAGCTGGCTGTGATCGAGTGCGGTCGCACGGAGTGCTGCGCAGGGTGTGCGTGAGGCGGCACCGAGTCCAGGACGGATTGGGTCCGGCATCGGATGGCGATTCCCGTCAAGCCCAGGATCGCCACGAGTTGGACGCGCGCATCCATCCCGCTTCCCCGCATGGATGTGTAGCTCTTCGCCGGTTCGCCACGTCCGCAGGATCGTCGCTCGTGGGGCCGCGGCGCGGCGGTCGACGAGCCGACCGAGATGCGCGACACGCTGCTCACGGGAGGTCGACCCGCTCATCGGATCGGAGAGGCAACCGAACGGCAGCAGAGCCGACCCAGGCCGCGCGCCGGAATCGGGAACGGGGAAGCCCGAGCAGAATCCGGTGGAGGCTGGACGGACTGTTGTTCGACTATAAAATTGGGGTGCTGAGCGTTGGCGAGCGTGTGCCACCGATTCCCTCGCGCGCTCAACATCTCGTGGTGATCCAACACAAAGACCCGGACCCGCGTCGCATCGACGAACTCGAGAACGAGATCGCCCGCGCGCTCACTCAGTTGTCGGAGCTCGATCGCGCCGGCCGCCTTCCGGCCGAACTCATCCCGCTCCTGCGCCTCGCTCCGCCGCCCGGCCTGGAACCGCGTGTTTCTCTGCGCCACGGCGAAACGGATCGGCGCATCAAAGGCACGGCGTCGGTCGCATCGTGGCGCGCGGACTCCTGCGGAGCTTGGATCGAGTACGTCGCGGGCACAGGTGCGGGCGGTACACGCGCCGAGGAGGACGAGTCCCTACTCCTCGACGACCTCGTGCGAGCGCTGCTCGAACTCGATCGCCAACCGCGGCGCTTCACGTCGTGGAATTGGCTGCGCGACCAGTACTTGCCCGAAGTGGGCTGGACCCTCGGCCGAGAGCACATCCAACGCTTGATCCAGCGCGCGGTCGAGGTGGGCATCGCGACGACGCGCAAGATCCCGAACCCCAGAACTCCCGATTTTCCCGTCACGTCCGTCGAGTTGAACCGCGAACACCCGCTCGTGCGCCGGCGACTCGGCGCGACGGGACTCTCGAGCCGGTTCCAGCCGGTCACGCTACCGGGCGTGCCCGTCTCGACGACGATCATCGAAGAGCGGCGCTGACCCGATGCGCACCTTCTATCTCGAAACGAGCGCTCTCGTGAAGCTCTACGTGCACGAAGCGGGCACGGAATCGATGCTCGAGCTCGTCGCGCGGCCCGATACACGCCTCGCTGTCGCGACGATCGCGCGCGTGGAACTGCGGTCCGCGCTGCGCCGCCGCCAACGCGCGGGCGAGTTCGCTGCGGACGTCGTCGACGGAATCCTGTCCCGTGTCGATCGTGACCTCGCAGACCTGTTCCTCGTCCAGCCCATCGATGCCGTGGTCGTCGAGCGCGCGCTCGGGATCGTCGATCGCCGCGGTCTAAGGGCTCACGACGCGCTCCAACTCGCGGCCTGCGCGATCCTAGGCTCCACACTGACCGAGGAGCCGTTGGTCTTCGCCAGCGCAGACCGCGAACTCGTCTCGGCCGCGGACGCCGAGAAGATGGACACGCTGGATCCCACACGACCGCGTGCATGACTCGGGCCGCGATGTAGAGCGACATCGTCAATCTTCTGGGGGAAGATGATTTTCGCTGAAATCGAGGCCGGAATCGGCGAGTTGGCGAAGCGCGCGCAAGCGAACACGTCGACGCACGACGAACTCACGGGCGACACATTCGCGATCAGCAACGGCGGGATCTACGGCTCTGCTCAGCACGCCGATCGTCAATCCCCCCGCAGTCGGGCATCCTCGGCCTGCACGCGATCCAGGATCGCCCGGTCGCGCGCGACGGTCAGGTTGTCATCCGCCCGATGATGTACGTCGCGATGACCTACGACCACCGCTTGGTCGACGGCCGCGAGGCCGTGACGTTCCTGAAGCGCATCAAGGAGTGCATGGAAACTCCGGCGCGGATGCTGCTCGAAGTCTGACGCTTCCAGAGCGTTCTGCGACCGTCGACCCGAGCGCTTGCTCGCGAGCGATGCAACCGGAGCCGTGTCGCGGTCGAGGGCGCGCGCAGCTCCACGCTGTTGGAGCGGCGCGCGTGAGTCGCGGTCGACGCATCACGGCGCCCAGCGCAGTTCCACTCCGTTGCTCAGATTGAAGAAAGAGCTCGTGCAGAAGCCCTGAGCGTCGCGGTACCACGCTTGGTAGTTGCGTCGCGCGGGTCCGGTCACCGCACCCGCTGTCGAAAGTGCTGGGTCGCC
>JAYTBY010000028.1:0-5023 GCA_043736755.1 Planctomycetota bacterium
CGTCATTCCGCGCTTGCGTCCTAGGATCAGCGTCATGAGTCCTTGAACTCCCTGAGAGACCGTTCGGCCTCGGGGGAATTGTGAGCACCGGTTCGACCAGGTGGCTCTCCACAACGGAGAACCGGACGCCTGGCCACGCGGCTGCACGGCTTGCGCCCCGCGCGATCTAGGGCCCAAAAAGGGAGCCGGTCGATCCGCGGAACGGGTTCCGTGCTCGGGAGGTCACGCTCGCTGGGCGGCGCGGTCCACAGTCGAGTTGCCTCGAACCGCAGTCCGCAGCCTGGCAGGCGCTGCTCCCGTCACTCTGGGGTGGAAAAGAAACGATTCGTCGGTCGTGGCCGGACCGAAGTCCGGATCCAACACGTCGCGCCCTCGTCGAGGTGACTTCCCCGATGGGAAGCGCGCGCCGCGCTCTAGGCGCTAGGCCTTGATGCGGATGTCCACGCCCGCGGGCATGTTCAGGCTGCTCAGAGCGTCCACCGTTTGGCTGGTCGGCTCCGAGATGTAGATGAGGCGCTTGTGCGTGCGGATCTCGAACTGCTCACGCGACTTCTTGTCGATGAACGGCGAGCGCAGGACCGTGTACTTCTCGATCCGAGTCGGAAGCGGGATCGGACCCGCGACGCGGGCACCGGTCCGCTTGGCGGTCTCCACGATCTCGAGCCCCGACTGGTCGAGGGCTTCGTGATCGTAGGCCTCCATCCGGATCTGGATCTTGTCCTTCATGGTCGTCGTGCGTGCTGCGGCCGGAGATCGGCGCGGCGGTTTCGAGCGGGGTTCGGGTTCGGGAGACGCGGCTGCGGGCAACTCGGAGGCGCTTCGATCGACGGCCGAGGGGGACTCGGACGCTGAATGCGCCGCAAAGGGCCGAGGATGGTAATCGTGCCCCCCCCCCCCGTCAACGACGCCGTAAGAGTTCCTCGGAGACTCGCTCGAAATCGCGTCAGGTCCAGACCAAGCCGCGCGCGACGAGTTCGTCCTCGGGGACGTGCCGGAGCCCGGCCGGGAGCATCGAGAAGCTGGCTCGCCCCTGGGACAGGGACCGCACGGCGGTCGCGTAGCCGAACATGCGCGACAGCGGCACGTTGCCGAGGATCGTGCGCCACGGACCTTCGCTGCGCACTTCCTCGACGCTCGCCTTGCGCGAGTTCAGGTCGGCGATGATCCCGCTCGAGAAGTCGGCCGGAGTTTGGATCTCGAAGGCCATCCGCGGCTCGAAAAGGCCGATTTTCGAGGCTTCCAGCGCCTGACGCAGCGCGGTGACCGCGGCCTGGACGTAGCCCAATTCGGCATCGCGTCGCGGGTCGGACTCGCCCCCTTCGACCCGGATCGCGATGTGGACGAGCGGGTGGCCGAAACGCGGCCCGGTCTGGGCCTCGAGGCCGAGGGCTTCGGCGACGGCCCGCCGGAAGGGTTCCGGAGTCGTGCAGTCGGCGGACCACTCGATGCGCGGACGATCCGCGTCCGGGGCCACGAGGATTTCGAGCTCGATCGCGCCGAAGACTTCCTTGGTCCCGACCTGTTTCTCGACGCGCGCGGCTCCACGCGCGCCGGCGAGCAGCGCCTCGCGATAGGCCACGCGGGGCGCTCCGGTCTCGACCGCGACCTTGAACTCGGTCTCCAAACGGTGTCGCGCGACCTCCAGGTGCAGCTCCCCCATCCCGGACACGATCCACTGGCCGGTTTCGGCCTCCTCGCGCAGGCGGAAGGTCGGATCCTCGTGCTCCAAGCGCCCGAGCGCGGCGCGCAGCTTGTCGCGATCGGCCGATGACGAGGGCTCGATGACGAGGGACAGCACCGGGTCGGGCACATCGAGGCGCTCGAGGACGATCGGCGCATCCTTGGCGCACAGGGTGTCACCGGTCGCGGTGCTCTTGAGCCCCGTGAGAGCGACGATGTCCCCAGCCGTTGCCCGCGGGATCGCTTCGCCCTCTTGCGCGTGCATGCGCAGGATCCGCGCGACCCGCTCGAATCGACGTGTGCGCGGATTCCACACCGATGCGCCGGGCTCGATCGAACCGGAATAGACGCGCACGAACGTGAGGTCGCCGTGCTGCATCGCTTGCAGCTTGAATGCGAGCGCCGCGAACGGTGCGTCGATCGAACAAGCGCGCTCGATCTCGTCCCCGATCTCGGGGTCGCGGCCTTTCACGGGCGGCAGATCGAGAGGCGACGGAAGGAGATCGACGACGGCGTCGAGCAACGGGTGGATCCCGAAGTTTCGTTGCGCGGCGCCGCACAACACCGGGACGAGCGTGCCCGCGATCGTGCGCTTGCGCAGCGCTGCGAGGACGAGTTCGCGCGGCGGTTCGCGTCCATCGACGACGAAGCCGAGGAGGCTCTCGTCGTCCTCGGCCAGCTTCTCGAGCAGCTCCGCGCGCAGGACGAGCACGTCCTCGCGCGAATCAGTAGGGATTTCCAGCGTTTGCGAGCGGGCCTCGATGCGCTCTGCATCGAACGTCCACGTCGAGAGCGTCACGAGGTCGACGAGTCCGACGAGCGCACGGCCGCCGCTCGCATCCGCAGCTGCGTACAGCGGGTACTGCACGGGAATCGCCGGTTCACCGAGTCGCCGCGCGAGGTCCGCGACGGCGCGCAAGTAGTCCGCGCCGATCTTGTCGAGCTTGTTGACGAACGCGAAGTACGGCACGCGATGGCGTTTCATCTGACGCCACACCGCCTCCGACTGCGCTTGCACGCCCATCACCGAGTCGAGCACGAGCACCGCGCCGTCGAGCACGCGCATCGAACGCTCGACCTCGATGCCGAAGTCGACGTGACCCGGCGTGTCGATCAGATGCAGGCCGTGATCGCGCCACGGAACGGTAGTCGCCGCGGCGGTGATCGTGATCCCGCGCTCGCGCTCCTCCTGCATCCAGTCGAGGACTGTCGTGCCCTCGTCGACGTTGCCGAAGCGATGCTCGACGCCCGTGTTGAAGAGGATCCGCTCGGAGACGGTCGTCTTGCCGGCGTCGATGTGGGCCGCGAGGCCGAAGTTGCGGATCCGTGCGGGATCCATAGGACGGGGCAGGATACAGATGCGCGGCGCACGAGCAGCCAGCTCAGGCGATCAACGCGGGAGATCCGGATTCCGCCGCAGGAATTCGTCGGCGAAGCGATAGCCGGCGAGGAGCTCCGGCGTCGGTCGCCCGAGCAACGCGAGCACGGCGTACAGCGCCTCGATCGACGCCAAGCCCTCGTCGGGATCCTTGAACGTGAGGCTCCGCCGCGGGTACGCCGTCGCGAGCTTCGGAAGTCGACGCAGCACGAGGTCGCCGTCGCAAGTCGCGAGCAGGGTCGGAACGCGTCGCCAGGCGCAGTCGATCAGGAGGAGCGGGAGTCCGGCATCGCGCTCCGTGATCACTTCGCCGTCGGCATGCAGGAGGACGCGCGAACCGACCGCGAAACGCCGGTCGTGCTTCCACGTGAAGAACCGCACACCGGGAAAGCCGCGCAGCGGCGTGAGGGAGCATTTCGCCGTCGATTCGCGCGGGTCGCGCAGGATCAAGACGTCGAGGTTCGTCTCACGCGGAGCCGCGCTCGCGCGAGTCAGGTCGGATTCGTCGGGCGCGGCCATCGGTGTTCGTTTCGGTGCGCGTGCGGAATGAGTTCGAACACGCGCGACCAGGGATGTTCGTGCCGAAACCCGCGCAGGTCCAGCGGCGTCCGATCGACGGCGTTCGACGCGGTTCTCACCGTCGCGCCGATCGGGTCGCGCGAATCCGAGCGGGATCGAGACCGGGACGGGCCTCCCGGAAAGCGTCGGAGCCCGCGCGGCGATCCGCCGTGCGAGCTCCTCTCTGAAACCGATCGTGCGCGCGACGAGCGCTGGATCAGTTGTTCGCGTAGTGCGCGTAGGCCTTGTTCGCCTCGGCCATCTTGTGGACTTGTTCCTTCCACTGGACCGACGAACCCGTGCCGTTGAAGGCATCGACCAGCTCTTCACTGAGCTTCTTGGCCATCGCCTTGCCCTTCTTCTTGCGCGAGTTGTCGATCAGCCAACGAATGGCGAGCGACTGCTGGCGCGCGCGCTTGACCTCGCGCGGAACTTGGTAGTTCGCGCCGCCGACCCGCTTGCTGCGGACCTCGACCATCGGACGCACGTTCTCGATCGCCTTGGTGAAGATCTCGGCCGGATCCACCACGTCCGGGAGCTTCTTGTGAGCCAGATCGATGGCGTCGTAGAAGATCCCTTGAGCTGTGCTGCGCTTCCCGCCCCACATGAGCTTGTTGATGATCTTCGTCGCGAGCAGCGACTGGAACTTCGGGTCCGGGCGCAGGAGTCGGGCGGTCGACGTGTAGTTACGGGGCATGGGCTCGAGGAGTGCTGGGCGTGCGGCGGGCGGCTGGGCGAAGCGGGCTGGCTGGGCGAAGAAGGCGGAGGGTCAGGTCACTTCTTCGGGCGCTTCGCGCCGTACTTCGAACGCCCTTGCTGACGACCGTCGACACCCGAGGCGTCGAGCGTGCCGCGCAGGATGTGGTAGCGCACACCAGGCAGGTCGCGCACGCGGCCACCGCGCACGAGCACGACGGAGTGCTCCTGCAGGTTGTGGCCTTCACCCGGGATGTAGCAGGTGACTTCCTTCTGATTCGACAGACGCACCCGCGCGACCTTGCGCAGCGCCGAGTTCGGCTTCTTCGGGGTCTGCGTCTTGACGATCAGGCAGACGCCGCGGCGCTGCGGACAGCGGTCGAGCACCGGGGACTTCGAGCGGTTCTGGACCGGCTTGCGGCCCTTGCGCACGAGTTGGTTGACGGTAGGCATGCGGATCTCGGTCGGAAACTCGGCAGCACCGCAACGAAGTTGCAGCACGGGTCGGGGGCGGGACCGGTACATGGTCCTCGCGGGGGCAAGGAGTTTACCGGCGGGGTGGATTCGGTCAAGGACCTCAGTGGACTCGCGTCCACCGAGGTCCCGTGGGTACGGGAGCAGGCCTCGGCCCTCGGGGGCCCCGGCCGTCGGGCTGCAGCCGTCTCCGGCTCGCGGGTTATTCGACGTTGTCGCTCAGCTTGGCAGCGGCGC
>JAYTBY010000029.1:0-5018 GCA_043736755.1 Planctomycetota bacterium
CCGTGGCCAATGACGAGGGAATCTTCACGACCACGAAAGACGGTCTCGCGGCGTTGAAGCCAGTCATGCCGAACGGCACCGTGACCTTCGGCAGCCAGACTCACCCGGCCGACGGAAATTGCGGAATGATCGTCACCTCGCGCGATCGCGCGAAGGCGATGTCAAAAGACGCGTCGGTCGAAGTCCAGCTGTGCTCCTACGGCCAGGGCCGAGCCAAGAAGGGCTTCATGGCAATGGCGACCGTGCCCGCCGCAAAGTCCGCCCTCGAAGCGGCGGGGATCGGGCTCAAGGACGTCAAGGCGATCAAGACGCACAACCCGTTCGCGGTGAACGACATCTACCTCGCCAAGGCGCTCGACTTGAAAATCGACGGCTTCAACAACTACGGCTCGTCGCTCGTGTTCGGCCATCCGCAAGGCCCAACCGGGATGCGCCTCATCATCGAGTTGATCGAAGAGCTTCACATCCTGGGCGGCGGTTACGGCCTGTTCGTCGGCTGCGCTGCCGGCGACACCGCGGGAGCGTTCGTCGTGAAGGTGAAATAGGGAGAACGTCCCTATTTCTGCGGCTCCACGATGACTTTGAGCGAGTCGCCCGCTTCTTCGACCAGCCGGAACGCTTCGCCGGTTTCGGCGAGCGGGAGCCGGTGCGTGATCAAGCTCGCCACGTCCACCTGCCGCGCCGTGATCGCATCGAGGGCGGTGCGCATGTCGGCCGGCGGGCCGGCGTACGAGTGGAGAATCGTTATTCCGTCCTTGCCGAGTTCGTAGACCGGGAACGGAAAAGTGACGCCGGGCGGGAAGAGCGCGAAAAAGAGAATCGCGCCGCCCCGATCGACTGAGTGAAGCGCCTGTCCGGCCGCTGATAACGCGGCGGTGCAGACGATCACGAGATCAGCGGCACGCCCCTCGTTCGCCTCTTGGATGCGCGCCGGGACGTCCTGCTGGCGGGCGTCGATCGTGACGGCGGCCCCAGCGCGCCGCGCCGCGTCGAGCCGGAACGGGTGGATGTCGGTGGCGAGGATCCTGGCCGCCCCGTGCGCCCGCGCCCACAGGATGTGGAGCATCCCCGAGATCCCGCTTCCGAGGACGGCCACCGTCTTGCCTTCGACGCCGCCGGCAATGCGCTGGCCGCGCGCGACGCAGGCGAGCGGCTCGACAAAGGACGCTTCTTCGTAGGAGACGTGATCCGGGATGGCGAACGTGCCGCGCGCGACGTTTGCCGCAGGCAGGCGCACGAACTCCGCGAATCCTCCCGGGTCGAAGCTGGTTTTGCGGAGCGTTTCGCATACCGGGTGCTGCCCCGCGAGGCAGTAGCGGCAGGCGTTGCACGGAACGTGATGCGTCGTGACGATGCGGTCGCCGACAGCGAATCCAGCGAGCCCGGCTCCGACCTCGACGACCTCGCCCGCGACTTCGTGACCGAGCACGATTGGTGCTTTGGCGAGCCGGTACCACTCCATGACGTCGCTGCCGCACACTCCGGACGCCGTGACTCGAAAGACCAGTTCACCGGGGCCGGCCTTAGGCCGCGGGCGATCTTCGACGCGTACGTCGCGGTTCGAGTAGTAGACCGCCACCCTCATCGGGGACCTTTGGATTTCTCCTGCTCGTAGACGGCAAAAGCACCGTCGACCGTCGCTCCGTCGTGCACGACCGCGCGGACGGCCTTGATCATTCCCACGGGGCAGTCCGACTGAAAAATATTCCGGCCCATGTCAACACCCGCTGCCCCGGCCCGCATCGCGCTTGCCGCCAGCTCGATCGCCTCGCGCTCGCCGATTTTTTTTCCGCCCGCGATGATCAAGGGCACCGGCGTGGCGCGCACGATCTCTTCGAACCCCTCGCAGTAATACGTCTTCACGAAGTGCGCGCCGATCTCGGCGGCGATGCGGCAGCACAGGCCGAAGTAGCGCGCGTCGCGGACCATGTCTTTGCCGACCGCCGTCACGGCGAGCACCGGGATGCCGTATTTTTCGCCCAGGTCCACGAGCGTCGCCAAGTTCAACAGCGTAGTGCGCTCGCCCTCCGAGCCGACGAAGATCGACAGCGTGATCGCGGAGGCGTTCAAGCGGATCGCGTCCTCGATCGCCACCGTTAACCCCTCGTGCGACAGCTCGCGGAGGATCGACGCGCCACCGGACACGCGCAGCACGATGGGCACGTTCGCAGAGGGGGTGACCGACGTGCGCAGCACGCCACGCGTCAGCATCAAAGAGTCGGCGTACGGAATCAGCGGCGCGATTGTTTTCCGCGGCTCTTCGAGGCCGGAAGTTGGCCCGAGGAAGTAACCATGATCGACGGCTAGCATCACGGTGCGGCCGTGCGGCGGCTTGAGGATGCGAGCGAGGCGGTTCGAAAGACCCCAGTCCATGAGTTAGTCTCCGCGCGTGAGCGCCCCGCGGAGTGAATCTTACCGCGTTCCATGGGGACGCGTCCTGCTTGGAGCCGCGATTCTCGTGGGAATCGTCGGGGTCTATGGGACCTTTCCGGTCGGCGAGACGTTGCAAGCCCTCGTACGGCGCATCGACGCGCTGGGCCCCTGGGCCGGCGCCGTTTTCGTCCTCGTTTACGCGATGGCCTCCGTGCTGCTCCTCCCGGTCTGGATCCTGACCGTCGCCGCGGGCGCCGTTTTCGGCGTCGTGCGTGGCAGCGTCCTCGTACTTCTCGGAGCCACCCTCGGCGCGACGGCGGCGTTCGCCCTCGCGCGCACCGGGCTTCGGGAGTCCGTGAGAAGGTGGGCGCGCGCTTACCCCGACTTTGACAAACTCGACCGCGCGATCGCCGCCCGGGGAGGCTGGATAGTCTTTCTCGTGCGCCTGTCGCCGGTCTTTCCGTTCGTGTACGTCAACTACCTGTTCGGGCTGACTGCGATCCCGGCGGTGACCTACGCGGTCACGACGATCGCCGGGATGATCCCCGCGACGATCGTCTACGTCGCGCTCGGCGCCTCAGCAGGTTCTGCGGCGTCGGGCCAGGCGGCATCGTGGTCCACGGGGCGCGTCGTCGTGACGATCGTCGGCGTCGCCGCCGCCGTTGTCGTGTCGTTCATCGTCGCACGCATTGCGACGCGCGCGGTGCGTGAGGCGGGCGAATAGTCGGAGTAGGGACCAGGGTTGCCCCTGACCCCCTCCACAGATCCGGACGAGCGGCATTCCCGCATCCGGCTCCTGCCTCAGGTGATGACGCCAAGTCGTTTTAGAGGGTAGGGATGGCAGATTCGCGCAGGGGGCAGCCAGCGGTCGATCAACCGTAACATCCGATCCCAGCGAACTCGACCGGTCTGGCTTCGCCGCGACAAGGCGCGATGCCAGAGGCGGCCGACTTGGAACCGAAACGCGTGCAGCGCCCTGCCGTTTGTGGGTACCCCGTAGTAGCGGATATGCCCACCGACGACCGAGTGCAGCCACGCACCCACCTGGGGGACGGGATCGTGCATGCGTCGCTTGAGCGAGGTCTTCACCTCGTTCAGCTTCTCCTGCAACCGACCGCGGATCGTCTGCCGAAGCACCGTGAACCGTCCATTACTTCTCCTCTTCCCGCAGATGTGCGTGAAGCCGAGGAAGTTGAACGTCTCGGGCTTCCCTTCGCCGCGCCTCCTGTGACTCTCGGCCGCCAACGGGCCGAACTCCAGGAGGCGCGTCTTCTCGGGATGCAGCTCCAAGCGGAACTTCCGAAGTCGTTCGACAAGTTCCGCCCAGAACTGCTCGGCGTCCGACTTACTCTGGAATCCCACCACGATATCGTCGGCGAACCTCACGACGAGGAGATCACCGTGAGCCTGCTTCTGACGCCACGATCGGACCCAGAGGTCGAAGGCGTAGTGAAGGTAGATGCTCGCCAGAAGCGGCGATGCACTGCCGCCCTGAGGAGTCCCCTCCGCCATCCGCATCCGCTTCCCGTCCTCCAGCACGCCCGCGTTCAACCACTTCTGGATGAGCCGCAAGACGCGCTGGTCCGCGATCCGGTGCTCGACGAACTTCATCAGCCAGCCGTGGTCGATGGCATCGAAGAATCCACGGATGTCCACGTCGAGCACCCAGTTCACGTTCTTCGTCAGGAGCCCGGTGTAGAGCGCGTCCAGCGCGTTGTGCTGGCTGCGCCCCGGCCGGAATCCGTACGAAAAGCCGAGGAAGTCAGTCTCGTAGATGGCGTTCAGCACCCCGACCGTCGCGCGCTGGACGATCTTGTCTTCCAGCGCCGTGACTCCGAGCGGCCGCTGCCGCCCGTCGGCCTTGGGGATGTACACCCTGCGAACCGGCTTCGCCCGGTACGCTCCGCGCTTCAGCCTGTCGGCGAGGTCACGGAGGTTGTCCTCCAGGGCCTCGCCGTAATGCCGCCACGTCTCGCCGTCCACACCAGGCGCTGCGTCCCTCTTCAAACCGAGGTAGGCCGCGCGTAGTGCCTCGTCGTCGTAGATGTGGTGCAGGAGCGCCGTGAATCTGACCTTCCTGTCCTTCCGTGCCACCTGCCGTACCCGCTCCAGCGCACTGGGCGCGTCTTCCCGGCTCTGTGTCCGGGACGCGTTTTGCTGCCGCGGGTTTCCCTTGGCCAAGCCCCTTCCCTCCATCTCCTCCGCAACCGGTTGCCCGGCGTTGTTCGGGGACTTCACGGGTACTACGGGCCTGTCCGACTTCCCATGCTCGTTCATCGTCGACGTACGTCCTTGGACTTCCCGACGCGTCCCGCAGCGCCATCCGCTGTGGGTGAACACAGGATCTCCCGGTTCCCGGACGAGGTGTTTCCGTACGTGCACGGGGTCTCTGACCACGCGGGGCTCCGTAGCGTCTCGCGATAGCGACGCGCCGGATGGTGCCTTCCGCTTGTCCTCACAGCGTCGGCGCCCCGAAGAGGGGTTCTTTCGCGGCTCAATACCCGGCCCGCACGTACCCCTGTCAACGCTTCGACGCCACCCTTGCGGGCGACTCCGCATGACTCGGGGCCGGTGTGGGTCGCTAACCCTTCACCGCATGACTCTTCCATTCACACCACCTCGCCGGTTTAGCCGGCGCACGGGGA
>JAYTBY010000030.1:0-5017 GCA_043736755.1 Planctomycetota bacterium
CAGATCCAGCCTCTATCCGATACGTGGCCGGGCGCGGCCGTCGCTTTCGGCTTCCAGCCGGACGGGAACGCGATGCTCGTCGCCGCGAAGGGTTGCGAGACGTCGTACGAGAAGGTCAACGTCGCGAATGCCGGGACGCAGAAGACGATCATCGCTCCCGGCGTCGCGATCTGGACCGGCGCGTCGATCTCGAAGGACGGTCAGGTCGCGGCTTTGGTCGGGCACACGCCGCGCCACCTGCCGGAAGTGTGGACGATGCGGCACGGCGACGCCGGGCCGAAGCGGCGCACGATTTCCAACCCGTTGCTCGAGGGGATGGACTTCGCCAAGCAAGAAGTCGTGCGCTGGAAGGCGCGCGACGGCGTCGAGCTCGAGGGCGTGCTCGTCCATCCGGCGGACGCCGCCCCGGGGACGCGCTATCCGCTGATCCTCGCCGTGCACGGCGGCCCCGAGGCGCACGACTCGAACGGTTGGTCCACGAACTACAGCCGTCCGGGTCAGATCGCGGCCGCGCGCGGGTTCGCGACGCTCTATCCGAACTATCGCGGCAGCACGGGGCGCGGCGTCGCGTTCCAGAAGAGCTCGCAGGGTGACGCCGGCGGGCGTGAGTTCGACGACCTCGTCGACGCCGTCGATCACCTCGTGTCGATCGGGCTCGTCGACAAGGCAAAGGTCGGCGTCACGGGTGGTTCGTACGGCGGGTACGCGACGGCCTGGTGCTCGACGAAGCACTCGGAGCACTTCGCGGCGGGCGTCATGTTCGTCGGCATCTCGGACAAGTTCTCCAAGTTCGGAACGACCGACATTCCCGAGGAGGAGTTCAACGTCCACGCGCTGAAGCGCGTGTGGGACGATGTCGAGCACCTGCGCGAGCGTTCGCCGATCACACACGCGGCGCAGTCGAAGACGCCGCTGCTCATCCTGCACGGGAAGGACGATCCGCGCGTCGATCCGGGTCAATCGCGCACGATGTACCGGCACATGAAGCTGCGCAGCCAGGCGCCGGTGCGGCTCGTGCTCTATCCCGGCGAAGGACACGGGAATCGCAAGGCCGCGTCGCGACTCGACTACGCCGTGCGCATGCTCCAGTGGTTCGAGCACTACCTGCAAGGACAGGGTGGTGCGATGCCGCCCTTCGAGGTCGACTACGCGGAAACGCCCGCAATCGCGGGCTGAAATGCGTCGAGGAGTCGGCCCACCGAGCGTTCACCGGTTGGTCCGCCTAGCGCGAACCGACTGGTCCGCGCCGGGTCGACCGATCTGCCCACGGAGCCCAAGCAGCCCGTTCTAAAAAGGCAGGCCGCCTGGGGCAGCGAGCCGTCGCACTGCTGCGTCGGACTCCTCGCGTCGTCCAGAGCGGCCAAGGAGGCCGCTTCCGGCGTCGCTCGTTCGTCCTCCTTGCATTGCTTGGGCACGCTGCCCCAGGCGGCCTGCCTTTTTAGAACGGGGTGCTAGCCGATCGTCGCGCCGTCGTCGCGCCGGATCGCCACGACGGCTGAACGCGTCGGCATGCGCTCGTCGTAGTCGGGGAAGCGCGTGCTCGGCTTCATGAACGAGTAGCCGGAATTGCCGCGTGCATCGCTCTCGCCCGGGTGCTGCACGGCGACGAACAGCGTCGTGCCGTCGGGTGTGAAGCACGGACCGCACACTTCCGCGCCGACCGGTGCGCGAAAGAACCGTCGCGTCAGTGCTCGGCCAGGACCGAGCGTGTCCGTCGCCCACACGCCGTCGGCGATGCCTTTGCGTGACCCGCCGTCCGCCGAGATCCACATCCGCCCGAGCAAATCGAACGTGGCGTTGTCGGGGCACGTGAACCAACCATCGCGCGTCACGTCGGGGTGGTAGATCGCGCGCTGGGCGATCTCCTCCACGTCGGGACGCTCGAACGGATCGCCGGCGCGCAGGAAGAGTTCCCACGTGAACTCGGCCGCGGCGTGGTCACGTTCGCCCGTCCAACGCGCGGGCGGAACGAGTTCGAGCACGTGTCCGTGTCGGTTGGGCGCGCGCGGATTGGGCCGGTCGAAGTCGCCGACCCGGCGCTTCGTGTTGTTCGTGAGCATCACGTAGACGCGCCCCGTCACGGGGTTCGCCTCGACGTCCTCCGGACGATCCATGCGCGTCGCTCCGAGCAACGTCGCAGCCGAGCGCGCTTCGATGAGGACGTCGGCTTGGCTCGCGAACCCGTGTTCGAGATCGAGCGGCGCCTGACCGAAGACGAGCGGCATCCACACGAGACGCGCGTCGGGCTCGAAGCGTGCGACAGAGAGCGTGCCTTCGTCGAGGAGATCTCGATTCGCGGTCACATCTTCGGCATTCCAGGGCTTCGCCGTGACGAAGCGGTAGACGAACTCGTGCTCGTCGTCGTCGCCCATGTAGACGACGACGCGACCATCGGGGGCGAGCGTCGTCGTGGCACCTTCGTGCTTGAAGCGGCCGAGCGCCGTGCGCTTCACCGGCTCGCACGTCGGGTCGTACGGGTCGTACTCGACGACCCAGCCGTAGCGGTTCGGTTCGTGCGGCTCGACCTCGGCCTTGAACCGCGCGAAGTGCCGATCCCACGCGTACTCCATCTCGCGACCAACGCGGCAGCGCTCGTGATTGTGGCGCTCGCTGTTCGCGAACTGCGTGCCCGAGAAGTACTTGTTGAAGTTCTCCTCGCACACGAGGACGGTGCCCCAGGGCGTGACGCCGCCCGCGCAACAGTTGAACGTGCCCAGGATCCGCTTGCCCGTCGCGTCCTGGCTCGTACGGAGCCGCGCGTGACCGGCCGCGGGTCCGGAGGCGCGCATCCAGGTGGAACTCGCGGTGATGCGCCGCGCATAGCGGCTCTCTTCTACGACGCGCCAACGGCCTTCCTCGAGCGCGATCTCGATGACCGTGTGACCTTGCGCGGCCATTTTGGCCTCGACTTCCGCCCGACCGGCGGTGGCGTCGCCCGAGTCCTCCTTCGGAAGACTTGCGAACATCATGTTCTGCTTCGAGCCCTCGTGGTTCACGCACAAGAGCCCACGCGTGCTCGAGCGTGACCCGCGCGGCAGCCCCAAGAAGGCGATGTAGTCGTTCTCGGTCCCGAACTGCAGTTCCTGGCGCGCGCGTCACCGACTGAGGGTCGAACGCGGGCGCGCCGGCGACGACGGGGTCGCCCCACGCGATCAACACATGCGCGGCATGCGCCGGTGGCACGTGCATGCGATCGTCCACTCCCTGCGCGACCTCTTCGAAGCGCAGTGACGTCGTCGGATCCGCAGCGCGAGTCTTCGGAGCGAGTGCAGGATCGCCGCTCCGTGAGGAGGCGGACGCCGAGCGTGTCAGCACGAACCCGGCGGCTAGTGCACCGGCGCCGCGCAACGCGTCGCGCCGCAGGATGCGTGCTGCGAGCACGCTGGCGAAGTCCGCGGGATCCGTGGGGTTTTCTCCCATCCGCGCGAGGATGGCGGACCCGCTTCAAGTTCGTGTCAGACGCCGCGAGAAGTACGGGGCATCTGTGCGTGGCGCCAACACGGTCTGTGAGGCCGCGCGATCGATTGCTTCACGCGCTCTCCGAGCGTGTGAAGAGTTCACCGCTCTCGCGCTGCGGAGCAGCGCCACTGGATTCTGAGAGGCCGTCGGCTCGATGTCTTCACGGCCTCCAAGCGCGGGCTGACGCCAGCAACCCGAGGCAGCACGCGCGCGGCGCGAGGAATCCCGGAAGTAGTCGCTCAGCGCGCGCGAAGCTCGATGTGCGCCGCGAGACGCTTCTTCGGGAGCAGCCGAATGCGCGTATCCGTCGGCATCCACCGCAGGCCTTCGACGCGCACCGTGTATTCGCCCGCAGGCAGCAGATCGCGGGTCTCGGCCGTCTCTCCCGGCAGGAGCATGGGAACGTCGTCGCCTTCGAGGCGCAGGTCGAGCGAGCGCTCGCGACTTCCGTCCGTTGGAACGAGCACGAATCTCGCCCCGAAACGCTCGCGGTGCACAGCCGGCTTCGAGACCTCGTCGAGACCGGACGGCGGGGGACCGACGAGCACGCACTGGATACCGAGACGCGCTCCAGCCACGGGCTCGACCGCGACGACGACTTCGCTTTCGAGCGGGACGGTGACCGCCTCCGGCGACTTCCAGGGGAAGTACCACGAGCCGGCGTCTCCTGAAAAATCGAGGATCAGACGGTGTTCGCCCGGGGGAATCCCGGTCACGACTCCATCGGCACCGACATCGAGCAGTCCCAGGTCCTCGTCGACGAGCCGTGTCGAGGCCGATGCAACGGCCAGTCGGATCGCGAGGTCCTTCGTCTCCAGGCCGGCGAGGCTCAACCGAATCCGCCCACTCGATTGCCGTGTGCCGAGTGCGAGCTCTTCTTCGAGGTGCTGCGTGCCCACGCCGAAGTACACGATGCGCTCGGCGGAAACGCGCGTGCCCAGTCGAGCGCGGATGGCGAGTGGAGTCTCCGGGTCCGCGCTGAACGTCGCCAGTGCGCGGGCGCCGCGCGCGGCTTCCCGACGCGTGGTGCCCGGCGAATACGAGCCGTCGGATTCGAGGCCGAGTTCGGTCGCTTCGACGAGAGCTCCGGGCGCCGGGGCGCCGGCTTCGTCGATGATGCGCACGACGAGGATCGGCGTCTCGACGCGCAACTCGACGTTCGTCTGGCCGGGTTCGAAGCGCGCTTGTCGCGGCTCGACGACGATCGCGGGATCGGCGGGCTTCACCGAGTAGTGATCGGGACGCAGTGCGCGGAACTCGAAGCGGCCGGCCGCGTCCGTGAACGTGCGCGAATACGAGAGGCCAGCGTTGCGCTCGACCTCGCGTGCGCGCCGAACGGCGGTCGCGAACGCATCGGGCTGGAAGGACGTCTCGCCCTCGATCGCCCACAGCTCGAGATTCTTCGCCGGCGTGCCGTCCACGTGGAGCGCGATGCCCGACATCCGGTCGCCACCACCCAGCGTCACATCGCCGACGTCGTGGTCACGACGCGCGACGAGTTCGATCTCGCGCGCGTGGACGCCGATGTCTTCTTGGCGCAGCGACAGATGGACCGTGC
>JAYTBY010000031.1:0-2294 GCA_043736755.1 Planctomycetota bacterium
TCGGTCGCGACGAGATCGCGGTGGATCTCGATTCGATCTCCGCTCTGCCATCCTCCGGCCGGCGCCGGGATCTCGAGTGCACCGGCGACGATTCCCGGGACGATCGCGAGTTGTGTGCCGCTCGATCGGAACGCGACCACGCCGGCTGCCACGGAAGCCGGATCCGGTTCGGCCGCGCGTGGCGAACGCTCGCGGTGGAACGTTGTGCGTGCCTGCGAATGAAGGGAGCACCTGGCCGGGTTGACGCCGCTGCCCGCGGGGCCGCCCGAACGGCAGAACGCGCGCACAGGATGGACCCGGTTGCTCGCGCCGGCGGCGCTCGTGCGCAGCTACGCCTTGAGCAGGGCTTCGCGCACATGCTCCAGTGCGCCAGCGATCTGCTCGTCAACCCGCTCCGCCTCGAACGCACGTTCGATCCAAGAGAGCGCGGAGGCATCGTGAAGCTTGGCGGAGATCACGCTAACGAGCGCGGCGTTGAGCTCCGGATCGTTCGTTTCGAAGCGTTCCAGTTCTCCGCGCAGGAACCCGGCACACGTGTCGCGTAACTCTGGATGGCATTGCGCGATCTCGGCCAGACAATCGACTGCGCACCAGCGCGCGTAGGTGTTCGCGGTGGAGTTCGTGAGGAGCGCTCGAAGAGGCTCGAGCGCGGCCTGGCCCATCGCACTGAAGACGCGCGGCATGTCCGTCTGCATCCATGCGTCGCCAGCGACACGCAAGAGTTCGACGAGCGGCGCAGCCGCGGGCTCGTACTTCAATTGCGCCAGCGCGCGCCACGCGTGCAGGGGAGCCCAGACCGGGCGGCTGTCGTTCTCGCATTCGTGGAGCGCCACGTCGGTCGCCATGCGCAAAAGTTCGGTCGCGTGTTCGGTGGTCAAGTGGAACTTGTCGACATAGTCGTCCCAAGCCTCCTGCTCGACAATTCCCGACCCGAGCAGGTCCGCGACGGGGCTGCCGTACGAACGCACGGCCTCCGCGCGCTCGCTCGCGGTCGTGACGGACGCACCGTTGCGCAGCCACTCCAGCGCCGGTGCGTGGGCACGCCAAGCTCGGCCCAACCGTTCGTACACCTCCGCCGCCTCGGACTCTTCGCCCGGGCGCCAACCATGACGGGAGGGGCGCGGGCTGCGCAGGCCGAGGAGCGTGTCGTGCACGAAGGCGTTGCACAGCCTGCCCGCTCTGACACACCGCGCGGCCGACATTCGATCTCCCGAGAGCCAGCGCTCGAGGGCGCGCGCCCACGGAAAAAAGGCCAGATAGTCGTCCGCGTGAGCTTCGAGCAGTCGTTGCGCGCCGACCAGATCGTTGAGTTCGAGGTACAGGCCGAGCAACGAAAATCGCACGCCCTGGTTGTCGCCTGGATTCAGCTCGAGCATGGCCTCGAAGTGACCGCTGGCTTCGTGCAGGCGCCCCGTGTCGTGCAAGGCCGAAGCCAGCGAACTCCGCGCGCGCATGTACGGGCGCGTCATCACGAGCCCCCAGAAATGTCCGCGCGACTCCTGGAAGAACGTATCGCCGCCCAGAACACGCGCGCCCACCTCGACGGCCCAGAGGAGACCGGCTACGCGTTCCGCGTCCGACGCGCTGGCGAGCTGCGCGACGTACACGAGCGCGTCCACGCACTCCGGGTCGAGTTCCAGCGCCGCGCGAGCTAACGAGATTCCCTGCGCAGGACGCTGCGCTTCGCGGGCCTGGTACGCGAGCTCCTGCGCTCGCTCGGCGGGGTCGATCGACTCGTCGGAAACATCGATCCCCTCATTCGGCAGCGACGCGACGCGCATGAGATCTTCAGGGAGATACTCCCGATCGCCCTCGGCGCCGCTCGATTGCGAGGATGCGACGGAGCGTGCATGGGAGCGCAGGGAGCGTTCCAATTGGAACTGCGACGGAATGGTTGCCTCGAACGGATCGTACTCGTCAGCCGACACACGTTTCGCGCCCTCGATCGCGCTCGTGGACGATGCCTGCGGTCGGAGCTTCTCCTGCCGAAGCCGCTTCTCGCGCGACTTCTGCTTCTTCTTTTTGGCTTGTTCGCGGCGGTTCACTGGTTCGCAGTATAGCCAGCGTCCAGAAGCGCCCGATCCTGTCCGTCGCACGGGCGCGCGTCCGGCGATCGCTGCGCGTTGCGCAGCCGCGAGGGGAAGCTGTGTGAGGGCGGTTCGCGTCGCAGGCGAACCGCTAGGAACGCCGAGGAAAACAGAGAGGTGCAACCGACGGGCGAGCACGTCGCGCGCGTGCTCGACCTCGGGCTCGACCGGAGTGAGGAGGGTGTCCCGCCCGAGGTGTCCAGGAGG
>JAYTBY010000032.1:0-5012 GCA_043736755.1 Planctomycetota bacterium
GTTGAACAAGTCGGCCGCTCCGAGGAACGTGCCTAAGCGATGCAAGGAGGGCGACGGAGCGACGCCGGAAGCGGCCTCCTTGGCCGTTGAGGACGGCGCGACGAGGCCGACGAGGCAGCGCGACGGCACGTTCCTCGGAGCGGCCGACTTGTTCAACAGGCTGCTAGGGAGGAGCGCCGACGCCGCAGGGCGGACACAAGCGCGGTGAATCGTGCAGCGAACTTCGAAATCACCCCACGAGCGCGGGCTGACGCCCAGGGCCCCTAGCGATCTGCGCGCTGCGAGAGGAATCTAGGAAGTAGTAGCTCAGCTGCCTTGTGGCTTGGCCAGCACACGCAGTCGCGTCGAAACGTCACGGTATTCGGGCCAGAAGAGCTCGATCTGCCGCAGGTTCGAGACCTCTTCCTCCGGCGTCGCCGCGGCCGCGGCCTTTGCGTAGAGCTCGCCCGCCCGCTGCACGTACTCGCGCAGGGTGTCGCGGCGCGTGATCGCATCCTTCCAGAACTGCGCCTCCGCGAGGAGCTCGTCGAAACGAGCGACGGACTCCTCGAAGCGCCAGTCGCGCTCGAGAGCCAGCGCATCGCGGTAGATCGTCTCGAACCTCGACTCGCGCAGCTCGGCCATCACGCCGTCCGCGAGGTCGGTCTGGGCCCGCGTCATCGCGAGCGCCTCTTCGGCGAGCTTCTGGGCCTTTTCGGGCCGACCGCGCACGATCTCGATGCGCGCAAGCTTCAACTTCTCGGTGACCTTGAGCTCGATCTTCGCGCGCTCGAGCGCCCCGAGCGCATCCGCGTTTCCGGGATCGAGGAGGATCGCCATGCGGTACTCACCGCGTGCTGCGCCGAAGCGCCCAGCTTCTTCGTGTGCGCGCCCCGTCGCGAGGCGTTGGATCGCGAGCAGCTCCTGGATCTCGTCCTTCCGATCGCGCGCACGGTCGCCGGTGTGCTGGTATTTCTCGGCGTAGCTGAACTGCGAAAGCGCGTACTCGAGCCAGTAGTCGGAATACGCGTGCAGGCCTTCTTTGAAGTATCGCGTGCCTAGCCCGGCACGGTAGCGCAGGAGAAGGATCGCGAGCTCGCGCCCCTCCTTCGCACCCGGGACGGCGGGGTCCGACGCCAAGGCCTTCTCGTAGTGCTCGACGGCCTCGCCGATCTGATCGTTCGCGTGGAGCTCGAGCGCCTTCCCAAGCTCCCGCAGGGCGACCTTGCGCTGGGTCTTCCGCAACCAGGCCGAGGCCTCGACAGATTCGGAGTCGATTTCGAGCGCGTCCTGGAACGAGCGCACGGCCACGTCGTCCTGGTCCTCGAACGTCGCGCGGCGACCGGCCTCGAGGTGCCAGGCAATCGAAGCCTCGCGGTGGAGCTGCGAGGCGACAGCATCGTCCGGATTCCGCTCCGAGGCCTCGGCGGCAACGCGGACGGCCTCGTCGTAGCGCTGGTGGTAGACGAGCCAGCGCACGTCTTCTTCGCCCCGCTCGGAATTCGACGAGCACGCCACGACGAGGGCGCCGACGAGAAGGACGGTCGTAGTCGGAAATCTGTGCATGGTGGACGCGCTTCGGTCTGGACTCGGCGGCCTAGGACGGTTCGCGCGCGACTTTCTTCCCCGGGTAGAAGCTAACCCCGGCGCGGTGTCCGTTTCGAGGACTCAACTCCGCATCCCGTCGTACAGGACGATCCCGAGACTGCCGAACACGAGCACCGGGAGCCAGGCAGCGATCGGCGCGTCGAGCGTCCCCTGGAGGCCGAGGTTACGGCACACGAAGTCGGTCGCGAAGTAACCCACGCACAGCGCGAACGCCGAAGCCAGGGTGCGCGCCCCGCCGCCGCGATCGTGCCGCAGGAGCAGCGGCAGGCCGACCAGGATCAGCACCAAGTTCCCGAGCGGGAACGTCACGTGGTACTGCAGGAGAGTTCGGTAGGCGACGTTGTCGGGATCGCGGGCCCCGAGCTCGCGCGCTTCGGCAAACGAGAGCTCGTCGGGCTTGTCACGCGACCGTTGGAACGACTGTGCGAGCCGCGGCGTGAACTCGAAGCCCGCCAGGGCGTCCACGACCTCGGTCCGCTGCTCGCCCCCGACGACAGCCACGTTCCGTGATGCGCCCTCGAGCCGCCAACGCGGGGGCGCAGCACTCTCGTCCCATACCGCGCGCGCCGCCGTCGTCGTCGTCGTCGTCGCACCCTCGATGAGGTGCTCCTCGAGGTCTTCGACTCGCGGCGGTCCGCCGCCCACGGGCCGCGGCAGGTAGCGCGTGAGCTTCACCACGTTCCCGCGGCCGTCGCGCAGGAACAAGTTGGCGTGGACCGGATGTGCGTCCTTCTTGGCGAGCAGGAATCGCAGCGCGTCGCGCTTCTCCGCGAGCTCGTACGCAGTGAGCTCGCGCAAACCGAACATGCCGACGGCGATCAGAGCTGCCGTGCAGACGATCGGCGCGAGCAGGCGCTGCGCGCTGACGCCGGCGCCCAGGACCGCGACGACCTCCGCATGCCGGACCAGCTTCGACATGGTGAACAAGCCGGCGACGAGCGTCACGAACGGCGCTACCTGCAGGAACAAGAACGGCAAGTGCATGGCGTAGTACCGCGCGATCGTCACCGCGCTCGGCCGCGTCCCGTCGGGGAACTTCTGCACGTAGTCGTCGAGGTTCGAGGCCATGTCCATGATCAGGTACAGGCCGACGACGAGCAGGAGCGCCGTCGCGTACGACGCGGAGAACAACGAGAGCACGTAGCGGTCGATACGACCGAAGTAGCGCAAACGGCCGCGTCTCATCGCCGAAATGCCCTCCACGTGAGCCACAGCCCGCCGACGAGTCCGATCGCGATCGCCGCCCACGCGCAGGGCTCGGGCGGCAGGATCTCCTTGTCCGAGAGCTGTTTCCCGAGGCGCATGTGGAGGACGTAGAACGTCAGAGCGTAGCCCGCCGCGGCCGCGAGTCCGCGCAACTGATTCCCGCGCGCCTGGAGCAGTCCCGTTGCGGCGCCGAGTAACAAAAACACGCCGAACACCGAGGCCATGGACATGCGGTAGTGGAGCTCGTAGCGCAGCTCCTGCCGCCGCGCACCCTCCGCGCCCGCAGCGAGCTCTGCGCGGATGTTCGCACTCGACTGGTAGCGCATGTTGTCGTAGCGCCCCTCCTTCTTCGTGTGCAGCTCCTCCAGGTCGATGCGCAGCGTCATGTCGCCGTTCTGCACTTCCGTCCCGCCCACGATCGCGCGCGCGTTGCGAAAGAGGAGGAGGATGTTCGGCTCATCGACGCGCACGTCGATCCGATCGGCACGCAGGTTCCGCGCCGGCTCGTCCCCGAAGGCCGGGACGTACACGTGCGCGTCCACGAACGCCTTCCCCTCCCGACGTCGCGAGGTCAGGTAGAAGTCGCCGAACTGCAGATCCGTGCGCCCGGGGTTCAGTTCTCGGACCGCAGCCGAGAGCGCCGTGATCATGTACCGGCTCTGCTTGGTGCGGATCGCCGGCAGGACATCGGAGAGCATCCAAAACGTCGTCAGCGCGAGCCCCAGTCCGATCAAGACGCCGGGCGCGAGGATGCGGATCGGATGCCGGCCCGTCATGCGGATCGCGGTCCACTCGTTGTCCTGCGCCAAGCGACCAAACGTCATGACCACCCCGAGCAGGAAGGACAGCGGCAAGAGGTAGGGCAATAGCCCCGCGAGCAAGAGCGGCAAGTAGAGGAGGATCGCCTCGATCTGCACTCCCTGCAGCTTGTGGATGGCCGACACGGCGACCGCGGGCAGCGCAAGGACGAGCATGCCGCCCAGCGTGAACGCGACCGCGACCACGAGTTCCTTGAAGACGTGCAGGAAGATCCGCATCGAGTCGGGCGAAGAATCCGAGCGGAGTACAATCCGCCCGTGACGGCAACGCAACCGCGGACCGTACTGAAACGCCGCCCCTGGCGGACGACGGAAATCGAAGAGGGCCCAGTTCCGGTCTTCGTGAAGCGTTTCCACGACGCTCGTTTCCCGGGGCCGACCGTCGGACGCTGGCGCGACATGCGTCGTGCGCTGCGGGAGGCGCGGATCCTGGGTGAACTACGCGCCGCCGGAGTCCCTGTACCGGAGGTCTTCGGAATCGAGCGCACGCCCGAAGGCGTCGAGTTGCGGCTCGAGTTCGTGCCCGGTGCGCGGCCGATCAGCGACGTCCTCGACCATCCCTGTCCGCACCTCGCCCGTCGTTTGGGCGAGCTGGTCGCCGTCTTGCATTCAGCGGGATTCGCGCACGGAGACGCGCACCTCGGCAATGTCCTCGTGGGCGCGAGCGGCCACGTTTGGATCGTCGATGCCGCATCGGTAGTGAAGGCCACGACCTCACGGATCACCCGCGATCTCGTGCGGGCTGCGGCGGAGTCGCGCGAGCGGACCAGCACGCGATTTCGTGCTCGGTTCCTGCTGGCGTACCTCCGCCGAATCGATCCCGCGCGGCGCTGCGAGGCGGCCGCGCGTGTCGAGGCCATCGAAGGTGCGGCGCGGATCGCTCGCCGCCGACACGTCGCAGCCGAGCTCGATCGCTGGTCGCGCGAGTCGGGCGTCGTCGCTCGTCAGGCGGATGGCGGCCTCGCGCTCCTGGCACGCCGCTCTCTCTCGGCAACGGAGGCGCTCGCGCTCGCCCGCGCGGCACTCTCGGGGAGCGACGCGCCGGATGCCCAGGTCGTCAGAGGTCACCGCGCGAAGTCGGTCTGGAACACCCATGCGCGCCTCGAGGAGCACCACATCCCGGCCGCGCGTCCGCTCGTCCGCGTGGAATCGCCGCGCGCCATGGCCGTTTTTACAGCGCCCAGGGTGTCACGTGCTGCGCGCCGCGATTCGGCTGTGGATGCGCGCGCTCTCGGCGAACTCGCCGGAGCCCTCTTCGATCGCGGGCTCCGCCTGATGTCACTCGACATCGCGATTGACGAGCACGGCGCGGCCTTCGTCACCCTCGCGGCGCGTGTGTGCGATGCCGCGCATCTCACGGAGCATCTCGCTCCCTGGCGCGACGACGGCGGCACGGGGTTC
>JAYTBY010000033.1:0-11248 GCA_043736755.1 Planctomycetota bacterium
GCGAACTCCGAGATCGGGTCGAGGCGCTCGTGGATCTCGCCTAGAGCCTTCGAGCTTGCGCGATCGAGCGCTTCGCGCAGCTCGGGCACGCGCTGCAACGAGTTGGCGAGACCGACGAGGTCGCGCGCATTGCAACGACCCGTTGCAACCTTGCCCGCGATACGCTCGACGTCGAGCACGCGCGCGAGCACGTCGCGCACGCGCTCCCGCGTGATCGAATCCTCCGTGAGTTCCGCCACGCCCTTCTGTCGGTGCAGCACGCCGTCGACGTCGCGCAATGGCGCGCCGAGCCACTCGCGCATCGCGCGGCCACCCATCGGCGTGCACGACTGGTCGATGACTTCGAGGAGGCTGCCCTCACGTCGGCCTTCGCGTTGCGTCGCGAAGAGTTCGAGACAGGAACGCGTCGCGCGGTCCAGCACGAGGTGCCTCGCTCGATCGACGATCTCCAGGACCTTGACGTGCGCGCATCCCTGCCGCTGCGTCTCCTCGAGGTACGCGAGCAAGGCGCCAGCCGCCGGCACGATGGGGGAGTCCTCCTCGACACCGAGCCCTTCGAGGCGTGCGACTCCGAGTTGCTTGGTGAGCAAACGAAGCGCAGATTCGCGGTCGTAGTGCCAAGCCTCGCGTGGATGCACGCGCGCGCCGAGCGCGACGGTGAGCTCCGCCGCCGCCTGAGGGTGACCCTCCGCGAGCGTCGCCGCGACGAGCAGCTCCGAAGGCGATACGCGCGCGATCTCGTCGCCGAGGTTCTCGAGGTCGAGTTCGCACGCTTGGAATCGACCGGTGGATAGGTCGACCCAGGCGAGAGCCGCCGCATCGCCGTGCGCGAAGAGACAGGCCAAGTGATTCGCGGCGCGCGCATCGAGCGCGTTCTCTTCGGTCAGCGTCCCGGCCGTCACGACGCGTACGACTTGACGATCGACGATGCCCTTCGCCTGGCGCGGGTCCTCCATCTGCTCGCAGATCGCCACGCGGAACCCCTTGTTCACGAGACGCATCAAGTACGAATCGACGGAGCGCACCGGTACGCCCGCCATCGCAATCGCGCCCTCACCCTTCGAGCGCGAGGTCAGCGCGATACCCAACTCTCGCGCAGCGATCGTCGCGTCCTCGTGGAAGAGCTCGTAGAAATCGCCCATCCGGAAGAAGAGCAAAGCGTCCGGCGCTTCCCGTTTCGCGCGCCAGAACTGCTCCATCATCGGCGTCTCTCGCCCCTGCCCGGCGGGACGACTGGAGTCGCCCTTTTCGATCGATGTGGAGGTGCGCATGGCGTGCGAGGAAGTGTAGAGGAAACGCAGGTTCCCGCTGCGGTGCTTGCACGCCCGGGACATGAGGCGGACCATTCGCCGTCATGCACCTATCGCTCGGAACCACGGCCTCGATCCTTTTGACCCTCGCCCTCGTCAGTTGCAGTTCGTCGCGAGCCGCGAAAGATCTGCCCAACGAGCCCGAAGCGCGCGAACAGGCGCTCGCGGAGAGCTTGGCTCTGCGCGACCCGCGCATGGGCGGGGAGGGAGGCGCGGCTTTCCTCGAGGTCACGGTCACGAATCCGGGCGATTCCCGTATCGCCGCACGCTGCGCGCCCGAGTGGTACGACGCGAAGGGGCGAGTCGTGGCGAGTGCGTCCGCATGGCAGACGATCGATCTCGCGGCGGGTGCCGAGCGTCGCCTGCGCTTTTCACCGGCACCACGGGACGGGCGCTCGTGGCGCCTGCGGTTCACACCGTGAACGCTCGCATCAGAAGCCTCGGACTCTTCGCGACCGGATTCCTTGCTGGGTGCCACTCCGCATCGTCCGCCAAGTCACCGCCGGATCGCGAACCCGCCGCAGTACGTGTAGATCTCGGCGTGGGAAGTCCAGACGCTTTGGCCCGACGCGCCGCCTGTGAGATCGCGGATTCGACCTACGTGAGCGCGCGTTCGACGCGGGCGGGACCAAGCGATGCTCGGCTCGTGGTGCGGTTTGCGAGGCCGGCGTTGGTCGGATCCGGCACGCAGCCTGCTTTCGAAGCGATGGTTCTGAACGCGCTGGTCGCAACGGGCCGATTCCTCCTGGTCGAGGATCCATCGGCGCCCGTTGTTCGCGCTGGAGTCTCCGCTCTGCTCGGCGCGGAAACGGCCTGGGTTCTGGTGCGCGGCCCGGCCGGCGACCTCTGGTTCGAGGTCATGGGCCGAACCGGATCGTAGGCAATGCGAATTCCTTGAGCCGCGATTCGGTGCTCGAAATGGGCCGGCTTCTGATCACGCCCTGAGGGGGACTTGGGAGCCGGGTGAGGGCTGGCCCCCGTGAGCGATCGTCTCCTCTTGTTGCGTCGAACCCGCTGATCTCCTCAGCGGGTTCGGCTCTTTTCGGGCCGGTACGCGGCCCGTGCTCCCCTCCCCGGCCGACGATCTCCAAGGAAATTGGATTCCCGCGATCGGACACGTGCTCGACGCGGCTGACTCAGATGCAGCACGAAAAGCTGCGCTGGGGACAACTCTTCTCGATGCCAGTCAGCCCGTTGGGTTCGCCCAGCGGGCTGATTTTTTTTTCCCCGCGCGCACCTCGCGCACCCCGCCGGACGGACAACTCACACTCGATCCACAACTCGCGCGCGGCTCGAGAATCCGGGTTCGATCGATCCATTCGATCCCGCTCTTCGGGATGCAGCACGAAAAGCTGCGCTGGGGACAACTCTTCTCGATGCCGTCAGCCCGCTGGGTCCGCCCGGTGGGCTGATGTCTTTTCCACCCAGATCTCGGCGGTGCATGGCGCTCGGCGAGTCGCGGCAGATCACGGACGAGCCATGACCTGGGTCGGTGATCCGACGGTGTTCAGGCCGGCCACCGAAGAAGGTTCGAGATTCGCAGTTCGGGGCCGTCCAGCGTGCGGCTCGATCGGTCGCAGCACGAAGCTGCGCTGGGGACAACTCTTCTCGATGCCATCAGCCCGCCGGGTCCGCCCGACGGGCTGATGACTTTTCTCAAACCCATTTTCAGCGCGTTCGCTCGCCATTCCGGCGCGGCTCCGAGCGTCGCAGCACAGTGGGCTGCGCTGGGGATCCATTCTTCTCGAAGCGTGAGCTCGGTCGGTTCGCCGACCGAGCTCGCGTCTTTTTCGTCCCCCTTTGCCCACGGAATCCGCCGCGGTCGAGTCAACGCGACCGAGTGAGGTGCTCGACGACCGTTTCGGCCGCGATCCGATTCCCCTCGGCCGAGTAGTGACCGTCCGGCGCCCAGTAGCGATCGTCGCTCTGCGCACTCACGGACGCGAAGCCTTCGGCGAGGTCGAGACCCTCGATGCCCGCGCGCGTCAGGTCGGTGACGAATCCATCCCAGTACGCGGCACCGTGCTCGACGCGATCGGCGAGGTCGAGCCGGTCGGGGAGGATGAAGACGCGAAAACGTGCGCCGTTCGCGCGGACCTCGTCTGCGAGTTCGCGAACGAGTGCGAGTGCGAGGCGGCGGACCTCACTGTCTGGATCCAGGACCTCGGGCTTCGCCTCGCGTCCGCCATCCTCCAGCGCCGTCACGAGGAGTCGCGCGAATGCCGAGCGGTGCCACACGCTCGTTCCGAAGCGCTCGTAGGCGGACGGACGGTGCTGAACCCATGCGTCGTGACGGCCGACGCTCTCGAGGAACCGATCCTGATCGGAGAGCAGTGTGACGAGATCGTCGAGCGACCGCGCCGGACTCGGGACGAGCTCGAGCCCTCCAATCGTGTCGAGCACGAACCGCGGCTTCACGTGCAACACGTTCGTCCAGTGCCGCTGCGCCGGCGGGTAAACGCCGAGGATCCGCGGCAAAGCTGACGGAAGCACGCCGAGCCAGACCTCGTCGGGTTTCAGCGCTTCGGCTTCGCGCCGATACCGCAAGAAGGCCTGGTCGATCCCATAGAAGCCGTAGCCGAAGTTGACGACTTCGAGATCTTCACGCGCTGCATCCACGCACGCGGGCCAAGTCTCCGGACCATCGACCTCTTGGCCGTACGTGAACGAACACCCGATGGCCATGACGCGTTGGACTCCGGCCGTGCGTTCGCGAGGCACGGGTCCGAGCCCGATTCGAGCGCCGCGTTCGTCCGTGGCATATCGCGGGTCTGCGACCGAGGGCAGCGCGCACCATCCGAGTTCCGGATCGAATCCCGACTCGCGACGCGGATCGAGCCCACTCGCGAGTAGCGCGCGATAGCCCGCGACGCGTTCGACTTGGTGCGGGGCGAAGAGCGGCGGATCGAACGGAGCCACTCGTCGCCCCATCAGGTATCCCGTTCCGAGGAACGCGTGCTGGACGACTTGGTCCGCGATCACGACGACCAAGAGGCCGACGAGGATCGCGCGCATGCGCGACTTCATGGGGCGCCCTGGATGGATGCGTGCGCGCAAGCCGGCGAGAATCCACGGGCCGTCGCTTCGCGGAGTGTCGCAGCGCGTGTCTGAGCGGCCATAGGATCGATTCCAGCACGACCTCCCGCGCTGCGCTGCGGAGCCGTTAGGTTCTGAAAGGCCGTCTGTTCGATTTCTTCACGACCTCTCATCCAGAGACCCAATCGTCCGGCGAGTCCGTGCCGCGAGTTCTGCGTGTACGACTTCTCGCGCACCGAGCGCGGCTTTGTCGGTCTACTGGAGCGCCGTACACCGAAGCAAGGCGCAGCACGAAAGTCGCCCGGGCTCCGAGGCCGATACTCTGCGACGGCTGACCGCGCGAGCTACCATCGCTCGGGTCGAGCTGGCCCGAGCAATCCGCCGCAAGAGAGATCGATTCATGGCTCAGTACCTCGTGACGGGCGGAGCGGGATTCATCGGATCCCACTTGGTCCGCGCCCTCCTCGCGCGTGGCGATCGCGTGCGCGTCCTCGACGACCTTTCGAGCGGACGTCTAGAGAACCTCGCTGGCCTCGACGTCGAACTCGTGCGCGGCTCGATCGTCGATTTCGCTGCGTGCGAAAGGGCGTGCATCGGCGTGAACGGCGTCTTCCACGAAGCCGCACAGGTTTCGGTTCCGCGCAGCATCGAAGCGCCGCGCGAGAGCTACGCGATCAACGTCACAGGGACCTTGAACGTGCTCGAAGCCTGTCGCGCCGCGCGCGTTCCGCGTCTCGTCTTCGCCGCGTCTTCGGCGGCGTACGGCGACACCGTCGAGCTGCCCAAGGTCGAATCGATGCTGGCGCGGCCTTTGTCACCCTACGCGAGCGGAAAACTAGCCGCGGAAGAGCTCTTGCGCGTCTATGGCAATCTCCACGGCATGCGCACCGTCAGCTTGCGCTACTTCAACGTTTTCGGTCCGCGCCAGGTTGACGACAGTCCGTACACGGGCGTCATCGCGATCTTCGCGCGCGCGATGCTCGAAGGTCGTCGCGCGACGATTTTCGGCGACGGTTCGCAGACGCGCGACATGACGTACGTCGACAACGTAGTCGCGGCGAACCTCGCGGCGATGCAGCGCGATCTCGATCCCGGCACGGTCGTCAACGTCGGCTCGGGCGAGCGCGTCACGATCCTGGACCTGTATCGCGCCATGGCTGACCTGCTCGGCTCGGACCTAGAGCCCCTCTTCGCGCCGGCGCGCGCCGGGGACGTGAAGGACAGCTTGGCGTCGATCGATCGAGCCCGCGACCAGCTCGGCTACGCGCCGCGCGTCGGCTGGCGCGAGGGGCTCGCCCGCACCGTCGCTTGGTACCGGGAGCGGCTCGCCGCGCCGCCGCGCGTCGGAACGTAGAACGCGCGGGAGCGGAGCGTGCAGCGCCTCCTGGGGCCTGTCCGAGCCACTCGTGAGCGCGTTCCTTGCCGGGTTTCCGAGGTCGGGATACCCTCCTCGACTTCACACGCTCCGGCCCGTCCGCGCACGCCCCCTCTGGGCCGCGGAGGCGGAGAGGACACGCCATGACCCTGACCGCCGACTTCCGTCAGGACCTCGAGGCCATCGGCCTCAAGTCCGTCACCTACAAGTACAACCTCTCGAAGGATGAGCTCTTCAACGAAGCCATCCGCAACGACCGCGGCCGCACGAAAAAGGACGGCCCGAACACCGATCAGAAGGCGTTCGCGACGAGGCTCGGGGTCAAGGGCCCGCTCGTCTACTACACCGATCCGGACTGCACCGGTCGGCGGGTGAAAGACACCTACAGCGTCGCGTGGCCCGAGGTCGCCGAGCAGATCTGGTGGAAGGCGGACATGCAGCAGTACGACCCGGCGAAGTACCAGGGTCTGCTCCAGCGCGTGCTCGATCACCTGAACGCGAAGAAGGCCACGCTGTACGTCAAGGACGTCTTCGTCGGCGCCGACCCGGCGTTCGCGATTCCCTATCGCTTCGTCGGCGAGTACGCGACGCACGCGATGTTCGCGCACAACATGTTCCCGAAGGACCTCAAGGGCGTCCGGGACATCGAGAAGCGCCGCTGGACGATGATCAACGCGCCGTCCTTCGTTTGCGTGCCGGAGCGCGACGGTTGCCGCGCCGAAGCCGCGATCGTCATCGATGTGAAGAACCGGATCTGCCTCGTCGCGGGTCGCGCCGACTACTGCGGCGTCGTGAAGAAGACGATCTTCACCGTGGGCAACTTCTTGCTGCCGCTCGAAGGTCGCCTCTCGATGCACTGCTCGGCGAACGTCGGTCCGAAGGGTGACGCTGCGATCCTGTTCGGCCTGTCCGGCACCGGAAAAACGACGCTTTCGGCGGATCCCGATCGTCGCCTCATCGGCGATGACGAGACGATCTGGAGCGACAACGGGCTCTGCAATCTCGAAGACGGTTGCTACGCGAAGCTCATCGACCTCAACAAGGACGCGGAGCCCGTCATCTGGGACGCGTTGATGAAGCCGGGCACGATCATCGAGAACGTGCCGGCGCCGAAGGGGAAGACCCTCGCTGAGGTCACGCCGCACGAGTTCGACCTGACCGACAAGTCGATCACGGAGAACACGCGCTTCAGTTACCCGCTGTCGGCGAATCCGAACGTGATGCCGAACTCGCAAGGGCCGCATCCGCACACGATCGTGCTGCTCACGGCCGATGCGTTCGGAGTGTTGCCGCCGCTCGCGATCCTCGACGCGAAGCAGGTCATGTACCACTTCATCTCGGGCTTCACGGCGAAGCTCGCGGGGACCGAAGTCGGCGTCACCGAGCCGCAAGCCGCGTTCAGCGCGTGCTTCGGAGCACCCTTCATGGCGCACAAGCCGAGCGTGTACGCGAAGCTCCTCGCCGCGAAGATGGAGAGCCACAAGGCGCGCTGCATCCTGCTCAACACGGGCTGGAGCGGCGGCGCGTACGGCACGGGCAAGCGCATTTCGATTCGTGACACACGCGCGCTGCTCAACGCCGCGTTGCGCGGTGACCTCGACGCCGGCAAGGTCGAGTACGTCACGCACCCGGTCTTCAACATGAAGATGCCGAAGAGCTGCCCGGGCGTGGACGCGAAGGTCCTCGATCCGCGCGATACGTGGGCGGACAAGGTCGCGTACGACGTCGCCGCGAACAAGCTGCGCGATCTGTTCCGCAAGAACTTCGCCGACAAGAAGTTCGCCGAGCTCGGCATCGAACCCGTGATGTGATTCGAGCGGCTGACTCGCTTCAGAAGGCCGCTTGAGCATGCTGCTCGAGCGCGCGAGGCCGGGCGCGTGTGCCCGGCCTCGCTGCATTTCCGCCTGTGCTACCCTGCCCGCAACATGACGGACGCGAAGTCGCACTATCTCGCTGGGCTGAAGCATTTCGGCCAGAACCGCTTCGAGGAAGCGATCCTCGAGCACACCCGCGCGCTCGAACTGAAGCCCGACTGGACGGACGTCCTGAACGCGCTCGCGACCGCGCAGAGCAAGACCGGCCGCCACGAAGAAGCCGTCGCCACGATCGAGCGCGCGATCGCCCAGAACCCGACCGACCCCTTCGCGTTCACGAGCCTCTCCATCTTCCTCCAACGCCTCGGCAAGATCCCCGAAGCCGAAGCCGCCGCCGCCAAAGCCCGCCTCCTGAACTGGAAGGAAGAGCTGAAGAAGAACCCAAACGCGCCTCAACCCGAAGGCGGGTTCAAGGTGATCCAGGACTGAGCGAGTAGCTCCGACCCCGACCGGTGCCTGGCTAACTTTTCCGCGACTCGAAAGTGGGGAAGGCGGGCGGCCGCGGAACTCCCCACTCTCGAGTCGCGGAAAAGTTAGCCAGGCACCGGTCGGAGCTACTCGATCAGTCTTCGTCTTCCTGGTCGATCCCGAGCATCTTGCGGCCTTCCTCGGAGATCTTCTGCGGGCTCCAGGCGGGTTCCCACACGATCGAGATCTGCGTGCCGGACACGCCGGGGATCGCGTTCACGCGGCGTTTCATGACTTCGGGGATCGTGCGCGCCTCGGGGCAGCTCTGCGACGTCAGCGTCATCGTGATCAGGCAGGCGCCGGCTTCGTCGAGCTTCACGTCGTAGATGAGGCCCAGGTCGACGATGTTGACCGGGATCTCCGGGTCGAACACTTGCTTCAGTTCCTTGTAGACGTCTTCGGTGGTGGGCATGTGCGTTCGCTCGGTTCCTTCGGTTTCGGGGCGAGCAGTCTAGTCCAGCCTGCGGGATCGCGGGAGCTTTCGCCGATCTTCAGCGCGCGCGGGCTGCTTCCGCGCGCAGATCGAGCAGATCGTCGGGGAGTTCTGCCTCGACCTCGACGCGCCCTCCGCCGAACGGCGAATCGAAGCCGACTCGCCACGCGTGCAGCGCCACGCGGCGACTCGGCGCGCGCAGCTTCTGGTCCCGCGCTCGTCCGTAACGGCGATCGCCGATCAACGCGTGCCCGCCGTGCGCGAAGTGCACGCGGATCTGGTTGCGCCGCCCCGTGATGAGATCGATCTCCATCTCCGTCGCGACTTCGTAGCGGCCGATCACGGTCCAGCGCGTTTCCGCTGGCCTTCCGCGGACCTCGTCGACGCGCACGTCGGGACCGTCCTCGGCGATCGGCCAGCGATAAACACCGCGCGACTCCTGGTAGCGACCTTGGGCCATCGCCCAGTACGTCTTCTTCACGGTGCGCTCGCGAAACATCGTCTCGAGCGCGACGCGTGCTTCGTCGTCCAACGCGAGGATCACGGCGCCCGACACGTCGAGATCGAGTCGGTGCACCGCTTGGCACAAGACGCCTTGCTCTGCCAGAACTTCGACGAGCGATCGCGCCGCGCCTCCGCGCTCGGGCGCCGACAAGAGCCCCGCCGGTTTCAGCGCGACGATGACACGCTCGTCGCGATGGAGGATCGGGATCGGCTTGCTCACGTCGCGTTCGGCCCCTGGAAACCGCCACGCCGCAGCGTGATCACGAGCGTGTCGCGGTGCCCCGGCCGATCCGTGTCGAGCGGTTGGATTGGCGTGCTCTCGTGCACGACGCGCTCGTCGTCGAGAAGCAGCGCGCTCCACGACTCTTGCAGCGTGAAGCGCACGCCCTGCGTCCCGTGCGCGTCGAAAACGCGCGTTTCACCGCCCTTGATCGCGTGTCGCGCGACGAGAACGACCGCGACGAGATCGACGCCGTCGCGGTGCGCGCCTTCGGGCGTCGGACGTCCGATGCCGTCCGCGGTGTCGATGCGGAACGGATGCGCTTCGACGAACCACGCTTGCTCGCCGCGCAGCTCCGAAGCCGTGCGTGCGAGACCGCGCAGCAGCGCACTCCAAGCTGGATCCGCCGCGAACTCGGCGTCGAGAGGCTCGAACCAGCGCTCGATGCCGCCGTGGAGCGCGTTGTACTCGACGGATTGCCAATGCGCGCGATGGGGGACGGCACGCACGACGTCGCGCTGGACGACGAAGCATCCGTGACGTCGATGTCGATACCGGCCGCCGTCGCGCAGATACTCGTCGCGCGGCAAGTCGTCCCAGTACTTGGTCCAGCGCGCGAGCGTGCTCGGCGCAACATCGCCGAGCGCTCCGAACGACGGCGCATCGAGGACCGCGAACCCGCCGCTCGCGAGGCGCGCATCGAGATCGGTCAACGAGGTGAGCGGAGGTGACAGCGTCATGTGCGAGCCGACCGCAGCCTTGTTCGCGGTCTGCGGAGCGCGCACGATACGAATGCGGTGCCACGGACGGAACGAGAGCGGCTAATCGGTCGCGCGCTCGAGGACCGGCCATCCGCTCTCGACGTCGCACACGCGCAAGAGTCCGCCGCGCACGGCCCACGCCAGTGCACCGCCCGCCCGGCACCACGTCAGGGAGAAGCCCGGCACGGGCTCGAGCGTGTGGCGCACGCTCCCGTCTCTGGCATCGAGCACGAGTCCGCGGACGGAGACGACGGCGAATCGGCCCTCCGCGCTGCAGTAGGCCGAGATCGACACGTCGTTGCCGTACCTACATTCGTGCCCCCCCCCGAGCCATCGTTCGCTTGCGGTGTCCCACAGCCTCGTTTCCCACCAGCTGTACGAGGTCGTCAGGAGGCGCGTTCCGTCCGGAGAGAACTGGACGTCCCCGAGCGCGAGCCCGCCGAACACATCCTGATCGCAGTGCGAGAACTGCCGCGTCGGCGCGGGTTCTTCGAGGCGCCAGATGCGCGCGATGCAGTCGCCGCCGCCGATCGCCAAGCTGCGCCCATCTGGATGGAAATCGAGAGCGTGCACGCCGAACTCCTCCGTCCCACGCGGTACGTAGATCGGTCCGCGCACCTGTGTCGCGGTCCGCGCCATCCACACGCCAACGCGGCCCTCTGCGTCGCCCAACGCCACGGTCTCGCTGTCGCGGCTGACGGCGAAGGCGGAGATCAGCACGTGGGCCACCAGGGTCACGCGTGCGAACCGCACGCATTCATCGGCGCGGAAGAACTCCGCCGGCGCCCCGAGGGCGGCGACGAGCACAAGTCCGCCCACGGAGTACGACACGACGCGCAGCTCGTGGTCCGCGCTGTCGCGAGAGGATGCAGTCGAGATTCGCCGGACTGGCCTGCCGTTCGCCGCGTCGAAGACATGGATCACGCGAAGGCGGTCGAGCACGGCCAGCTACTCGCCGTCCGGTCGCCAATCGATCGACACCGGTTCGCTCTGTGCGCCCGCGCACGCAGCCAGCATCTCCCCCTTCTCCACGACCAAAACGAGGACCCGGTGGTCGACTGCGGCGATCGCTAGCCGACGACCGTCCGGCGCGAGCTCCGACACCTCCGAATCGAGGCGCGGCGGCACGGCGCGCTGCATGGTGCCCCGCGTCGTTTCGGGATCCGAACAGGCGGTAAGGACGAGTCCGATCACAAGGAGTTCGAGCACGACGTGGTGCCGCGGCCGCTTGGGCACGTTCACGCGCTCGATCTCCACGCTCGACCGA
>JAYTBY010000034.1:0-2291 GCA_043736755.1 Planctomycetota bacterium
GGGGACGGGCATCGCGCCGTTCATCTCGATGCTGCGCCGCTATCGAGGCACGGGCCGCTGGCGGAAGTTGACGATCGTGTGTGGCGCGCGCGAGAGCTCGGACCTGGCCTACGACGCCGAATTGCGACAGGCGGCGCTGATCGATCCCACAGTCCGTTACGGCGCGCTCGCATCGCGCGAACCGACCGCGAGCACGTGGCCCGGCGGTCGCGGACGCGTGCAGAGCATGCTCGAGGACCTGCCCTTCCGCGCGCTGACCGGCGAGTTGCTGCTGCCCCACGACGCGCACGTCCTCTTGTGCGGGAACCCGGCGATGATCGAGGACTTGCGCGTGCTGCTCGAACCGCGCGGGTTCGTGATCGACACGGCGAAAGCGCCGGGGAATCTGCACTTCGAGCGCTACTGGTGACTCACGAAGCGGCGGGCCGACCGCTCACTCATAGAGGAATCCGTTGGCGAGTTCCGCCGTGCCCCAGAGCGTCGTGACTTCGACGTGCACGCGACCGGGTCCGCGCGCGGACTGCGGCACGACGACGCCCAGCGTGGAGTCGTCCCGGAAGTCGAAGCGCGCTTCGACGCCGTCGATCGTCACCCGGGTCGTCCCGTACAGGCCGGTGCCTTGGACCAGGACCTCCTCGCCTCCGACGGACGGCGCGCGGGCCGGCCAGAGATTGCGGATCGTCGGACCTGCGGGCAGCTCGAACGACTCGAGCGGGTAGTCGGCGGTGACCGACGCAGGAGAGTCGTCCGCGTGCTGGTATCCGACGGTCTCTTCGGCCAGCCACGCGCCGGTCAACGTCCACGGTCCCCGCCGTCCTGCCAGGACGAGACTCACCCCGTCCGCGGTGAGCGCGACCTGCATCGTCGAGGCGCTGTCCGCCACTCCGTCGGCGGTCAAGTGCAGCACGAGGCCGCCCTGCGCGTCATGGAGCTCGCCCGCCAACCGGAACCGACCTGGCTTGCGCGCGGCGATCGTGTAGACGAAGTCGAGATGATCGATCCGCCTGTCGCCGTCGACGTCGCGCGTCTCGACGCGTGCGGGCCCGGCGAACGCCACCGCGTCCGAGCGCATGACGAACATTGTGCTCGCATTTCGCATCACGACGCGACCGGCGATGGTACTGCGGGCCAGGACGCGAACGTCGTACTGGCCCGGGTCCGCGACCAGCTCCCCGACCAGCCGCGTCCCGAAGATCCCGTCGAGCGCGTCGCCGTCATCGTGCGTGCCGTCGTCGTAGAGGCCCGATTCGACCGCGTCGCCGCCGGGCGGCATCACGACGAGCGACCAGGCCTCGGACGGTCCGTTCAACACCTCACCGTGACGGTCGGCGAGCACCGCCTGGACCGTGACGAACCCCGGCGACTGGGGATCGTGCACCGCGCCTGCCGCGAGACGGACCCCGTTGTCGAAGTGGATCGCGAATCCGAGCGTGGCGGGCGCGTCGGGCCCCGCCGAGAGCACGACGCGCACACGGTTCGACGCCGGCGGGTCGAACTCGAACTCGTGCAGGACGACATTGGGCACCATCTCGTCCCGATTGGATCGACGGCGCTCCACGGGATCGCCGTCGCCGTCGAGCACGTCGAAGTGACTTCCGCGCCCGTCCAGCACCAGCATCGCGCGCAGCACCTCGTTCTCGTCGATGGGAACGTCGCGGATCACGACCTTCCCCGCAGCCGCTCGGAGCTCATCCGCGAGGTACGCGGAGTCGGCGTCGCCCGGCGGCACAGGACTCGGGAAGAGCCGTGGCCGGACTCCGGTTCCGGATGCTTGCCGCGTGGGCACGATCGCGTCCTCGGTCGCGGGCGCCGTCACGGTTGCGGGCTCCGTCGCTAGCGCCGGATCCACCTCGCCCGAGCACGACGCGACGACGATCAGGATCCAAGCGACGGTGGATCCTAGGAACGCGCTCGCGATTGAGCGCTGCGCGAGGGCGGCGATCTGCATCGGGGGAAGGGACGTTCCCGGACATCATGACCGCCACGGCAGCCCAAAGCACACCGGGGGATCTGCGCCGCGGGGTTGCCGGGAACGCCGGACGCGCGCGTACCGCGATCGACGCCCTATTTCGACCGCCGCTTCCGCACCGCCTCGCGCAGCAGCCACTCGATGTGCGCGTTCAACGAGCGCAGATCCTGAGCTGCCCAAGTCCGGAGCTCCGCGTGGAGCTCCGGGCTCAGGCGCAGGAGGAACGCTTTCCGGCCGGTTTCACCGGACGGATCGGGCTCCTCCACAGGAATCTCGGCGCGCTCGGCCAAGCCCGCCTCAGTTGTAGAGGCCGCCCGCGTTC
>JAYTBY010000035.1:0-5008 GCA_043736755.1 Planctomycetota bacterium
GTCGGCTTCGCGCAGCTCGGCACGCAGAATTGGCTCGTCCAGGCCGCGAACGGGATCGCGGCCGTCTTCCTGGCCTGCGGTCAGGACGTCGCCTACGTCACCGAGAGCGCGACGGGCATGCTCGACTTCGAAGTGACTCCGGCCGGCGATCTCTACGCCAGCGTGCACCTGCCCTCGCTCCTCGTCGGCACGGTTGGCGGCGGCAGCGGCCAAGGGACAGCGGCCGAGTGCCTCGATCTCCTCGGTGTGCGCGGCGCCGGGGGGGCGAACACCCTGGCCGAGATCCTGGCCGCCACCGTTTTGGCGGGCGACCTGTCCTTGATGGCCGCGTTCACGTCGCACGAGTTCGTCGAGGCCCACGAACGGCTCGGCCGTAATCGGCCTGGGCCCGTCTGAACTGCGGCTCGGCTTGACGGTGGAGAGGCTCTCGTTACCCTCTTTGCCTCGAAAACTGCGCGGGTGGCCTGCGATTGCCTCCACCCCCGTTCCGCGTTTCGAGCGTCGCCGCTCCGGAAATCATGCCATGCCCACCGTCCTCAAGACCGAATCCCCGCGCACGTTCAAGCCCAAGAAGGGCAACGTCGACCAGCACCGGAACATGGGCATCATGGCCCACATCGACGCCGGTAAGACGACGGTGACCGAGCGCATCCTCTTCCTCACGAAGCGGATCCACACGACCGGCGAGGTCCACGACGGCGAAGCCACGATGGACTTCCTCGACGAGGAGCGGAAGCGCGGCATCACGATCCAGTCGGCCGCGACGTTCTGCGAGTGGAACGGCCACTCGATCAACATCATCGACACGCCGGGTCACGTCGACTTCACGGCCGAGGTCGAGCGTTCGTTGCGCGTCCTCGACGGCGCGATCGCCGTGTTCGACGCGGTGTCGGGCGTCGAAGCGCAATCGGAAACGGTCTGGCGCCAAGCCAACCGCTATGGCGTGCCGCGCTTGTGCTTCATCAACAAGATGGACCGCGTCGGCGCGGACTTCTGGACGTGCGTCGATCAGATCCGCACGCGCCTCGAAGGTCGTCCGGTGCCGATCCAGATCCCGGTCGGCAACGAGAAGGACTTCCGCGGCGTCATCGACCTCGTCCGGATGAAGATGTACACGTTCCAGGAAGAGGCCGAGGACCAGTCGTACATCGAGGACGACATCCCCGATTCGCTGATGACGGACGCGAAGATCCACCGTCACGCGATGCTGGAAAACGCGGCCGAATTCGACGAAGCGCTCCTTGATTTGTTCGTCGAGGACAAGGAACCGCCCGAGGACATGGTCCTCCGCGCACTGCGCCGCGGCACGGTCAAGATGGAGATCACGCCGGTCCTGTGCGGCTCGGCGCTGAAGCACAAGGGCGTCCGTTTCATGATGGACGCGGTCGTGGACTTCCTGCCGGCGCCGCACGACATGCCCGCAGTCGAAGGCTTGATCCCGCGCACGGACGAGAAGACGACCCGCAGGCGCATCGACACGGATCCCGTGTGTCTCATGGCGTTCAAGACGATCGCCGAGAGCACGGGCGACCTCACGTTCGTGCGCGTTTACTCGGGTGTCCTGCAGAAGGGCACGGCGCTCCTCAACACGCGCACCGGCAAGACCGAGCGCATCGCGCGTCTCGCGCGCATGAGCGCGAACAAGCGCGAGGCGATCGATGAAGTGCGCGCGGGCGACATCGCCGCGATCATCGGCCTGAAGAACACCGTCACCGGGGACACCTTGTGCGACGAGGACAAGCCGATCGCGCTGAACAAGATCATCTTCCCCGACGCGGTCATCTCGATGTCGCTCGAGCCGAAGAAGTCGTCGGATCGCGACAAGCTCGGCGAGGTCATCGGCAAGCTCATGCGCGAGGACCCTACGTTCCGCGCGCAGACGAACGAGGCGACGGGCGAGCTCGTCATCTCGGGGATGGGCGAGCTCCACCTCGAGATCGTCTGCAACCGCATCACGAACGACTTCAAGTGCGAGGTCACGACCGGCAAGCCGAAGGTCGCCTACAAGCAGCGCTTGCGGAAGGCGCTCGAAACCGAAGCGCGCTTCATCCGGCAGTCGGGCGGTCGCGGTCAGTACGCCGTCATCTGGGTCAAGTTCGAGCCGGTGACGACGCCCGAGGGCGACCTCGAGTTCGTGGACGGCATCAAGGGCGGTTCGATCCCGCGCGAGTACATCCCGAAGGTCGAAAACGGCCTGCGGGAGGGCTTCGCGGGCGGCGGTCAGACGGGCTTCCCGTTCGTCAACATTCGCGCGACCCTGTTCGACGGCAAGTACCACGAAGTCGACTCGAACGAACTGGCCTTCCACTTGGCCGGCGTGCTCGCGTTCCGGCAGGCGGCCGAGAACAACATCGTGCTGCTCGAGCCGATCATGAAGGTCGAAGTGCGCGCGCCCGAGGAGTTCATCGGCGGCGTCGTCGGCGACTTGAACAGCCGCCGCGGTGAGGTGAACGAGATCGACGCCATCGGCAATTTGCGCATCGTGCGCGCGCTGGTCCCGATCGCCGAGATGTTCGCCTACAGCTCGTCGCTGCGCGGCGCGACGCAAGGCCGCGGCAGCTACGCCATGGAACTGTGGGAGTACCGCGACGTGCCGAACAGCATCGCGGAAGCGGTTCTCAAGGGCAGCTGATCCGGACGGCGTCGACTCCGGACAGCGTCGACCGGGATCCTGGCGAGCCGCGGCCACCGCGGCTCGCTTCGTTTCCCTGCAGCACCGGCTCGTGGCTCGCTCGAGAAGTGACCGGAATGCGGCCGAGATCCGACCCTCTCGTGGGGGGGTCCGCGCGCGCACACTCCGCCGATGTCTCGGACGCCGGGTGCTCTTCTTTCGCGTTCGGAGGTCCGGGGATACCCTCGGATCGACGGCGCGAGCCCCGGCCGGGCCAGCGTCCGTGGCGTGCACCCGCGCACGATTCCCGTCTCGAAGAGGAGGACAGTCCGATGCTGCGTGTCTCTCGTACGCTCGTCTTCACGGTCAGCCTCTGCGCCGTGACATCCATCGGTCGTGCCCAGATCTGCATCGAGATCCCGCGCGCACTCCCCGTCGGCAACGGTCCGATCGCGATCGTCGGCGCGGACATCGACCAGGACGGCGACACGGACCTCGTCACGGCGAACGGCGAGGGTTCGACGGTCTGCGTACTGCGCAACCTCGGCGATGGCGCGTTCGCCTCCGTGTTCTACGGCGTGCCGGCCAATCCGAGGGCGCTCGCGTGTGCCGACCTCGACGGCGACGGGGACGCCGACCTCGTGACCACGGAAGGCGTGCAGCTCTCGTTCCTGCCCAACACGGGGACCGGAACGTTCGGAGCGGCCGCCAACATGTTCGTGGGAGGCGGCGTGCGCGCTCTCGCCCTGCTCGACTTCGATGGCGACGGCGACCTCGACGTCGCGAGTGCGAACGAGATCTCGAACACGGTGTCGTTCGCCCGCAACGACGGCGGTCTGTCGTTCACGGTGATCGGCTCGACCCCGACAGGTCACGCGCCGCGTGCGCTCGTCGCGGGCGACCTCGACGGCGATGGCGACGCGGATCTGGCTGTCGTGAAGACCACTGCGAACGCCGTCTCGATCCTCACGAATCAAGGCGGCGGGACGTCGTGGACGCGCGCGGACTTCCCGGTCGGCATCTCGCCCACCGGGATCACCGCGCTGGACGTCGACGGCGACGGGGACCGCGACCTCGCTGTCACGAACCCGGCTACGAACTTCCTCACCGTGCTCTCGAACTCCGGAGCCGGGACGTTCGTCACGCTGACGCCGATCGCCGTCGAGTCCGAACCGGCCGCGGTGTCGGGGTCCGACCTCGATGCCGATGGTGACCTGGATCTCGTCGTCGCGAACCAACTGAGCTCGTCCGTGTCGATCGTCCTGAACCTCGGGAACGCGACGTTCGTGACGCAGCCGTCGTATCCCGTCGGCATCGCGCCGGGATCCCTCTACGCCGGCGACCTCGACGGCGACGGCGTGCCGGACCTCGCCGTCGCGAGTCGGACCGGTGACAGCGTGACGCTGCTCCTCGGCTCAGGAGCCGGCGCGTTCCCACGCATCGCGCCCGTGGACGTCGGTACCGAGCCGCGCGATCTCGTGGCCGGCGATTTCGACGGCGACGGCGATCAGGACCTCGTCAGCGCGAACGCCGGCGAGAACAGCGTGTCGCTCCTCAGGAATCAAGGCGACGCGACGTTCTCAGCAGAGGTGCCGACGACGCTCGGTGCGCGACCCATCGCCGTCGTCGGCGCGGACTTCGACATGGACGGCGATCTCGACCTCGCTTCGGCGAACTTCAACGCGGACACGATCTCCGTGGCGTTGAACCAAGGCGTCGGGACCTTCGCGACGCACGTCGAGCACACCGTCGGCGTGGCGCCTTTCGCACTCGTCGCAGCGGACCTCGACGGCGATTTCGATCCCGATCTCGCGGTCGCGAACCTGACGGGAGGTTCCGTGTCCTTCGTGCGCAACACCGGCGGCGGCACGTTCGCGCCCGCCATCCAGACGAGCACCGGCGGCCCGGCACGAGCGATCGACGTCGCGGACCTCGACGGCGACGGTGACCGGGACCTCGCGGTGCTGACGAGCAGTTTCCTGCGCCTTTTGTGGAACCAAGGCGACGGGACGTTCCCGACCCACACGGACTACGCGAGCGGCGACTTCGCGATGCAGATCGCAACCGTCGACATCGACGCCGACGGCGATCCGGATCTCGTCTACGCCGGCGCGAGCACCTACTCGATCGCCGTGCGTCGCAATCAGGGCGCGGGACTGTTCGCCGCCCCGGTCCACTTGCCTCTCGCGTTCAGCCCGACGTTCTCGTTCGTGGCCGACATCGACGCCGACGGAGATCCCGATGTCTCCGCCGGATCGCTCAACTCGTCGGCGCTGCCGTGGTTCCTGAACGACGGCAACGGCAACTTCGCGCCCGGACCGCAGCTCGAGACCGGACTTCGCGCCGGCCGCGCTTCGGTTGCGGACCTCGACGGCGACGGGGACGCGGACTTCGCGC
>JAYTBY010000036.1:0-2290 GCA_043736755.1 Planctomycetota bacterium
CGGCGGGGCGCGCCGCATTTTCGTGCGCGTTTCGCGGTGCATCGACACTCCACGATGTCCGGACCGATGTGCGGCTTGCGAGCGTGCCGCGCGGGTGCGAGGCTCCGCGCCATGTTCCCCGCGCTTCTCGTCCTCGGTGTGTCCAGTGTCGCCGTCGAGGAGTCCGCTCTGCTCTCTCCCGTGCTCTACGTGCGGACTGCGGACGACTGGGCGCCGCTGCGATCGGGCCCCGTCGACCGCGAGATCGTGCCGCTGAACTCACGCTCGGAGCGGGTGCCGTGCGCCGCGATCACGAAGGACGGGATCGTCCTGCGGCTGTGGGCCGGCGACGTGCCGATCTCGGGACTCGACCGGATCCGCGTCGATGCGGTCGAGCACGCCCTCGACGAGATCGTGGTCGAGGTCGAGAACGAGCGCTGGATCCTCGGCCCATCGCGTGCACCGCGTGTCGCGCGCAGAGGTAGCGCAGACGGCGAGGATGTCCTGCCGGTGGTGGCACGCATGGACGCGAACTCGATCCAGCTCCGGGATCTGTGGCTGCCCGCGATCGATGCGACGAGCGGTTCGACGCGCTGGGCCTTGCTGGCCGAGAGCATCGAGAGACGCGCCCACGGCGACAAGCGCATCCTCAGCACGCCAACCGCATGGCGCGGACGTTCGAGCGCGATGAAGCTCGATGCGGAGCGACGAGAGTCGGTGGCGATTGATCGCGTCCTCGAAGCCACGGGGCGTCCGATTCGCAGAGAGGAGGAGATCGCGCGCCGTTTGATTCGCGCCGACATGTCGAGTGCATCGATCCATGCGTGGGATTCCTGGCGCGGCGCGGGTCCCGCGTGGCCCGTCGTCCACGCATCCACCGCGGCCGCGCGGGAGGTGACCTCCGCGCTCGTCGCAAGCGACGACCTTCGCATCGGCGGCGACAGTGGTTCTCTCGTAGAAGCTCACTTCGAAGCGCCGCCGCCCACGGCCGAGGGCCGCACGTGGACGCTGCTCGTCAGCGTCTTTGGCGCGGAAGCTTGGCCGCCGCGTGCCGAAGCGCCGCGCGCCGCGCCCAGCATGCCCGCGTCGACGTCCCTCTTCAGCGATGCGTCGCACGAACTCGGCATCGACATGGTCCACTTCGAGGGACCCGACCTTCAGATCGACATCCGGCCAACCATGGGGCCGGGAGCGGCGTGGGGTGACGTCGATGGTGACGGATGGGTCGATCTCTTCCTGCCGCAGGGCGGAGGACGTGAAGGCAGCGCGGCGCCGACGAGTCGCTTTTTCAAGAACGTCGAGGGGCAGCGCTTCGCGGATCAGAGTGACGAGCGCGGGCTCGCGCTGACTGGTGCCGGCATGGGCGCGCTCTTCTACGACGCGGATGGGGACGGCGATCTCGATCTCTTCGTCGCGAACTACGGGCGCAATCGCTTCCTCGTGAACGACGGCGCGGGCAAGTTCAGCGATGCGAGTGCGAGCGTCGGTCTCGACTCGGATCTGTGGCACGCAGCGGTCAGCGCAGCCGACTACGACGCGGACGGCGACCTCGACCTCTACGTCACGAGCTACTTGCGCTACGACACGTCGGCGATGCCGAGCGACGAGGAGCTCGGTCGATATCAGCGCGAGGATCCGGTCGAGATGCTGCCGTTCGCGTTCCCGGGCGAGAGGAAGCTCCTCTTGCGCTGCGATCCCGCGCGCACGACGGAGGCTGCGGTCGGAGCCACGCCGCTCCCCTTCCGCTACACGGATGCGGCGAAGGAGCTCGGCCTCGACGATCCGAATGGTCGCGGGATGCAGGCGATCTGGTGGGACTTCGATCGCGACGGTGACCAGGACCTCTACCTCGCGAACGACGTCTCGCCGAATCGGTTCTGGCGCAACGAGGGCGGAGGGAAGTTCAAGGACGTCAGCTTCTCGACGGGCATGGACGATCCGCGCGGGTGCATGGGGCTCACCGCGGGTGACCTCGACGGCGATCTCGACGAGGACGTGCTCATCACGAACTGGCAGCTCGAGTCGAACGCGCTCTACGTGAACAACCTGCGCCACACGAGTGCGAAGAGTCGTGTCTCGACGTTCCGCGATCGCTCGGTGGATGCTGGACTCGGGCGCCTCTCCATCGGAACCACGGGTTGGGGCGCGGAATTCGCCGACTTCGACCTCGACGGCGACCTCGACGTCTTCTACGCGAACGGCTACACGTCGCCCGATTACGAGAGCACGGGCATCTGCGTCGGTCAGCCGTGTCACTACTTCACGAACGATGGCGCGGGCAACTTCGCTGAAGCGTTCGAAGCGGCGGGAC
>JAYTBY010000037.1:0-2290 GCA_043736755.1 Planctomycetota bacterium
GATCGTGGCGAGCTCTACCTCTACCAGTCGGAGCGCGTGAAGCAGCGCTTGATCGAGGGCTACCGCCGCGAGGGATTCGCGTTCGTCGAGGTCGACGTCGTTCGTCGCGGTCAAGACAGCGGCGCGGAACCGACCGGCGCGCTGCCCGACGTGATCTTCGAGATCCGCGAAGGGCCCATCGTCCACGTACAGGACGTGGTTCTGAACGGGAACTCGAGCATGCCCGAGACGGGCATGTGGTGGTGGAAAGGCGGCCTGAAGGATCTCGCCAGCATCCAGCTCGACGGTCCGTGGCTCTTCGACTGGAACGGCGAGGAGTTCGTGCGCGAGAAGCTCGACGCCGACCTGCTCGCGATGCGCGAGGTCTACCGCGACCGCGGATGGCTCGACGCCGTCGTGGAGATCGACGACCTCGAGTACTCCGAGGATCGCAGCGAAGTCGTCGTCCATGTGGTCGTCGACGAGGGGCGGCCTTACACGGTCTCGTCGCTGGAACTCGAGGCCGTCGAGCGCGTCTGGAACTCGAAGCTCCAGGAGTTCGACGAAACCCCGGCCGAGTTCGTGATTCCGCACGACGAACTCCTGGCCCTGTGTGATCTCGATCCGGGCGTGCGCTACGAGCGTTTTGTCCAAGCACGGGACGGTATCGCGATTCGCGATCGCTACGGAAAAGACGGCTACGTCTCGCACCCGTCGCTGCGCCTCGATGGCTTCGAGTTCCTCGATCCACGGCTGGTGTTCGACCCCCTGAACCACTCGGTTGCCGTGACGTATCGAGTCGCGCAGGGCAAGAAACGTTGGCTGCGCGAGGTCCGCATCTCGGGCACGACTCACACGCGCGATCGCGTCGTGCGGCGCGAAGTCGACCTCCTGCCGGGGGACGTCGCCGACCTGTCACGCATCCGCAAATCGTTGAACCGAATCTTTGGGACCGGCTACTTCAACGACGAGCAGCGTCCACTCGAGCACCGCGATCCGACGTTCACGTTCAAGCCGACGGCCGACCCGAACTGGGTCGACCTCGAGTACGAGGTCCAGGAAGGGACGGTCGTCAACTTCCAGATTCAAGGCGGCGTCGACAGCAACAGCGGGCTCTTCGGTCGCATCGCGCTGTCCATGCGCAACGCCGATGTCGCCGCACCTCCCGAGAGCCTGTGGTCGACGTTTTCGGACATCTACGACAAGTCGGCCTTCCACGGCGCGGGACAGCGGATCGACGTCGAGTACATGCCGGGCACGGTCGAGAACAGCTACCGCATCCGCTTCCTCGAGCCCGACCTCTTCCGCACGCACTTCGATCGCTGGAGCATCGAGTTCGAGCTCAGCCGCTTGGAGCGCTCCCAGCGCTTCTACGACGAGGAACGCTTCGACAGGAAGGTGCGACTGGGGCGCGAGTTCGGCCGCGAGTTCGCGATCTTCCTCGGCTACCGGCTCACCGACGTCGAGGTGTCGGATCTCCAGGAGGAGGACGCCGCGCCCGTGCCGCCGAACGAAACCGAGTTCCCGCCCTCGATCTACCAGCAGCTCGGCGGGGAGAACCAGATCGCCGGACCGACCGTCGATCTCCAGTACCGCAAGCTCGATACGTTCTTCGCGCCGCGCGAGGGGCTTCAGGTCGTGTGGAAGAACGGTGTCTACGCCGAGGCGTTCGGCGGGGACTACGACTACTACAGTTCGGATCTCGACATCGACTGGTTCTTCCAGACGCGTGGCGAGGTCGACAAGATTCGAGCCGGTTTCCACGTCGGGCTCGGCCTCGGCGTTGCGGACGAGTACGGCGACACGGAGTCCGTGCCGTACACGGAGCGGTTCTTCCTCGGCGGCAGTCGTTTGCTGCGCGGCTTTGCGTTCCGAGGCGTAGGTCCGAACCTGGGCACGAACGCGCTCGGCGGACAGACTTCGCTCGACGGCACGATCGAGTACCGCATCCCGCTCTACACGAACGTCCAACCGGGCACGTACAAGGAGATCGAGCTCTTCCGCCTGACCCTGTTCGCCGACGGAGGCATCCTCGATCCAGAGCCCTACAGCATCGACTGGAGCGAGGCGCGCGCATCGCTCGGATTCAGCGTCGGGATGATCAGTCCGTTCCCGGTCACGTTGAACTTCGGGTTCCCCGTGCTCGACGGAGAGGGCGACCGGAAGCAGACGTTCTCGTTCTCGATCTTCAGCCTCGCGTTCTGATTCGCGAGCGCGCCTCTGAGCGTGTGAAGAAATCGAGCCTACACGCTCTCAGGATCCATCTGCGCCGCTTCCGCGGCGCGTCGCGTGTGGTTTCTCCGCACGCTCT
>JAYTBY010000038.1:0-11237 GCA_043736755.1 Planctomycetota bacterium
CGGCTGCGGGCAGGCCGCGTCGCGCGTTTCGGCATCTTTCAGGGAGGCCGCATCCGCGTGGCCACACCGAGCGATCGCACCGAGATCTTGCTGGCCCGGGCGGCGGAAGTCGTCCGCGTGGAAGCGCGCACGATCGCGGGGCTCGAGAGCCGTCTCGACGCGCGGTTCGTGAAGGCCGTCGATTTGCTGCTCGCCTGCGAGGGCCAGGTCGTTGCGACCGGCGTCGGAAAAGCCGGGCTCGTGGCGCAGAAGATCTCGGCGACGCTGGCTTCGACCGGGACGCCCTCGTCGTTCCTGCATCCGACCGAGGCGCTGCACGGCGACCTCGGGCGGCTGCGGGCGCGCGACGTGTTGTTCGCGCTGTCGAACTCGGGCGAGTCGGCGGAGGTCGTCGCGTTGCTCGGACCGGCGCGCAAGATCGGCGCGGTCGTCCTGGCGTTGACCGGCGCGCCGCAGTCGTCTCTCGGGCGACATGCCGACTGCGTGCTCGACATCGGGCGCGTGCAGGAGGCCTGTCCGATGAACCTCGCGCCGACGGCCAGCACGTCGGCGATGCTGGCGATGGGCGACGCGCTGGCGATGGTCGTGTCGCAGGAGCGCAGCTTCAGCCGCGAGGAATACGCGCTCTACCACCCGGCCGGCGCGCTCGGGCGCAAGCTCATGAAGGTGCGCGAGGTGATGCGGATGGGGGAGCAGATGCCGGTCGTGGGACTCGGCACGACGATCCGCGACGTCGTGCTGGTCATGAATCGGACTCCCGGTCGACCGGGCGCGGCGCTCGTCGTCGACGGGTCGCGCAAGCTCGTCGGGATCTTCACGCACGGCGATCTGGCGCGACTGTTGGAACAACGCGGCACGATCGACGTGAACGCGATCGTCGACGCGAACATGGGCAAGAATCCGAAGGTCGTCGGGCCCGATCAACTCGTCGAGGAGGCCCAACACCTCCTGCGCGAGCACCGCATCGACCAGATTCCCGTCGTGGACGCGGATCGTCGTCCGCTGGGTCTGGTGGACGTGCAAGACATGCTCGACGTCAGGATCTGAACGATGACGAGTGCGACACACACGGAAGTCCTGCGCCGGGCGCGGCTTCTCGCCCTCGACGTCGACGGCACATTGACCGATGGGTCGATCGTGTTGCTCGGAGGCTCGGTCAGCGAAAAGCCTCAGGAAATCCAGCGGTTCGACGTGCGTGACGGAATCGCGATGCTTTGGCTCGCCGACGCGGGAATCACGTTGGCGTGGATCAGCGGACGCGGCGCAGGCGTCACGGCGGCACGCGGGGCCGAGCTCGGGATCCACCACGTCGCGTTGCGCGTGCCGGACAAGTTCGTCGAGCTCGAGTCACTGCAAGCGCGTCTCGGGATCTCGGTCGCGGACACGATCGCGATGGGCGACGACTTGCCCGATCTCGCCATGCGCTCGCGCGCAGCGTTCTTCGCGACGCCGAGCGACGCGTGCGAGGCCGTGCGCTCGCGTGCCGATCTCGTCACGCGCTCCGCCGGTGGCGCGGGCGCCGTGCGTGAGCTCGCCGAAGCGATCCTACGTGCACGCGGCGCGTGGGACGCGCTCGTCGAATCGTACGTGCGATGAAGCGCGTCTTCCTCTTCTTGGTCCTGCTCGGGATTGGGTTCGGCATCCTGTGGTGGTCGCGCGGCGAGCGCGATCGCAAGACCGACACGACGACCTACCAACCCGCGGCACCCGAGGGTGAGTTCACTGAAGTTCCGCTCGTGGGTAAGGATGGAAAGCCGGCCAAGGCGATCGGGATCTCGCTCGACGGACCGCTCGCCGTGACGATGCGCGGCGGCACGGGTGCGGCGAAAAAACCCGAGCTCGAGCTGCGCGCCAGCGACGTCGACAGCCTCGGTTCCGATCTCTACGACCTGAAGCAGGTCCAGATCGAAGTCCTCGACCCCGATCGCGGCACGAAGCGCGCAGGACTCACCGCGCCACTCGCGCGCACGACGATGACGATCGATCCGGGAACGTCCGGTGGTTCTGTGCTGCGTTCGGCGCGATTCAACGACGTCGATCTGACGCTTTTCGAGGGCGTTCCTGTCGTTCCACTACGTTTCCGCTCCGCGAGCCTCGACTACGACGTGCCGCAACTCGGGTTCACCACACAGTCACGCGTGGATATCGTCGGCCAAGGGTTCGACGCGGACGGTGAAGGACTGCGCGCGGGTTTCGGACAGGATCGCGTGGTGCTCGAGCGCGACGCATCCGTGCGGCTGACGTTGGAGAGCGGCGAACGTGTGCACCTCGCGTCGGGCCAGACGGGCTCGCTCGTCGTCGAACGCCTCGTGCGCGACGGAGTCGAGACGATCGACGTCACGGCCAAGGAAGGCGCGCGCCTCGCGATCGAAGGCGGCGACCGCAAGGTAGCGGTGGGCGCGGTCGAGATCGTCGCGCGCACGATCCACTTGGTGGGACGCGGCCCGACGGCGTCACGCAAGGGGTACGAGCTCGTTTCGGCCGACGCGCAAGGCGAAGTCGTCGCGAAGAGCGGCGGCGACGAGTTGCGCGCACAACGCGCCGACTTCGCGTTCGGCGAGCGTGGCCAACTGCGCCTCGCGACTCTGCAGGACGACGTCGTCCTCGTTCGCGAGGGCGACACGTTTCGCTCGCGGACAGCCGTCTTCGAGTTCGGCCTGAAGGGCGAGCTCGCGGCTGCGACGCTGACCGGAGATCCGACGGGCGACGTCGGTATCGGGCGATTCCTCGGCGACGAGCGCCCGGATCTCTTGGGGGCCCGCGCGGCGATCGCAGGTGCTGGACCTCTCGTCGTGCGCATGGAGTCCGGCGTCGGGATCGAACTCGCCGGGCCGGCGAGCGTGCGCGTCCCCGCTGCCGATCTCGTCGTGACCGCGAAGCGACGCATCGACGGCCGGGTGCATGCAGATCGTCAGAGCGGTGAACTGCACGGCGCGGAGGAAGTCACCGTCGACTATGGAGGTCGTGCGCTGAGCAGTCCGAGCCTCGATCTCTTCTGGAGGCTCGCGGCGGACGGTTCGCTAGCCCTCGACGCTGCTTCATCGGGCGCGACGACGATGCGCGGGCGAACACCCGATGGTCGTCCTGTTGCGCTCGACGCGAGCGGTGGGCTCGAAGCGCGTTGGAGCGGCACGAAATTGCTCGTCCCCGCAGCGCAAGGCGTGGCGTTCTCCGTCGGCGAAGTCGGTGCTCCGGATCGCGTCGACGCAACCGCGACGCGCGTCACGGGTTTCGACTGGGACGCACGCACGTTCTCGGCGGACGGCGACGTGCGCTTCTCCGACATCGACGGGGATGGCGACGCGGAACGCATCGTCGTGCGCGGTGAGCGCGACGTGGAGCTCTACGGAAACGAGTCGAAACGCGCGAGCTATCGCCTGCGCAGGTCGGCCACGGATCCGAAGGACGACCTACGCGCCGAAACTTTGGGTCGCGAGATCCGCGCGACGGAACGGCGCGTGTTCGCGCGTGGGGACGTGCATGTCGACGCCGAAGTCGAGGGCGCGCGTCTCGATCTCGATGCGCAAGAAGTCGAGATCGAAGCCGCGCCCGAACGCCGCGGCTCCATCGAGCCGCGCCCGTTCCACATCGAGGCGCACCGCGACGTTCGCGCACGCTTGGTGCGCGGGCTCGAGACGGCGAACCTCACGGCGGCCTGGGTGCGTGTCGACGGTCGGATCGAGACACGTCCGGGTGAAGAACCACCACTCACGGCCGAGATCTTGAACATCGAGGCGCGTGGCGAAGTTCACGCGATCTACGGCGACGGATTGGGGGCCGTCGCGCTCGACACGACTGCGGATCGCTTCACGGTCGACGCCGGTGGAAAGGGCCGCTTGTCGGCGGGCGCCGGACGTCGCGTCACGGCACGCGGTCGTTTGCCGGGCGCGCTGGCGGAGTACGCGATCTCGGCGGACTGGATCGACTTCGATCCGGACTCGATGCGTGCGTCACGACTCGAGGGTGGCGTCGTCGATCGCGACTCCGCGGACGGCAAGAAGGCGATGCTCCAGGAAATGCGCGCGGATACCGTCGAAGCGGATCGCGAACACGTCCTACTCGAGGGCGACGCGCGCGTTTCAGGCGTCAACGAGCACGGCGATGACTGGTCGCTCGCTGCCGGCTCGATTCGCGTTCGCGGCGATTTCGCAGACCCGGCGGCGTTCGACGCCGGGGACGTGCGCAACCTCGTGGCGCAAGGCGGATTCGAAATCCGGATGGGTTCTCGCGGCACGGCGCGCGGTGAGCGACTCGAAGGCGTGCCCGGACAAGTGCGCTTCGAGGGTCGTCCGGCCGAACTCTTCGTGCTCGACGCCGAGTGGCGTGCACCGTGGATCGAGTACGACATGACGAACATGCTGCTCGCCACGGACAAGGGCGAGATCGTGTCGCGTCCTGGAGCACTGGGGACATCGTGGTCGCTCGAGTACGACTCGATGCAGCCTTTCGACCAGGGCGACACGACGATCCTCGTGCTGCGCAACCCGCGCTTGCGCTTCGGCAGCACGCAATTGTTCGCTGACTGGACTCTTTTCTGGGTCGATCGTGCCGAATGGCAGAAGAGCGGCCGTCAGGCGATTCGAGAGAATGCGGGGGACGACGACCTCCTCGTGCGCACGACGGACGAGCCACTACCGCTCTCGGGCGAGAAGAAGTCCCCGCCGAATCCGTGGCAGGCGAGGCTCGAGGAGATCAAGAAGAGCGCGATCTTCCGGCTGCTCTCCGAGGTCTACATCGAGGGCAACGTCGAGATCTACCAAGTCGGCGACCGATCGGCGCGCGCCGGTGCCTTGTACTTCGACCTCGTCGAAGATCACGGTTGGATCCAGGACGCCGATGTCGTCGTCGATCTCGAAGTTCGCGGTGAGCCGCGTGCCGTGCGCGCGAAGGCCGAGTGGATGCGGATCTCGAGCGGGCCAGAGATCCGCGCCGACACGGCCGTGCTCACCGCGTGCGACTTCGACGAACCGCACTATGTCATCGAGACGACGGATCTGCGGCTCACTCCACAGCTCAACGACGTCGACGATCGTGTCGCGTTCCAGGTCACGGCCGAGGGCAACGCGATACGTTTCGAGGACGGGTTGCGCTTGCCCATGCCGCCGCTCGTCTACGAGACGGACTCGGAGGGGAATCCGCTCGTTGACCGCTTCGTTCTCGGGAACAGCGCGAAATTCGGCGCGGCAATCGGAGCTTCGCTCAACGCGCAACTCGGAGGGATCGGTCTCGCGATCGGCAAGCTCACGCGCGTGGCGTTCGGGTTGCCCGATATCCCGATTCGCGGTGGATGGAACTTCGACGTGCGCTACCTCGGCTCGCGCGGACTGCTCCTCGGCGCCGGTCTCGATCTGCGAATCGGCGACAAGCTCGAGTTCAACGCGCAAGCCGACGTGATCCCGGACCGAAACAGCGACTCCGGACTCGTGCGTGTGGACCGTGACGACCGTTCGCTCCTGCGCACGTGGTTGCACTCGCGGGGACGCTACTGGGTCGAGCGCGGCGACGATGCCGAGTGGATCGACATCGCGCTGTCGTACCAGACCGATCCGGGCGTGCAAGCCGAGTTCTTCGAGCGCGATTACGTCAAGTACGAGCAGAAAGACAACTACGTCCACTGGCGCAAGGCGCACGGGAACGACTACTACTCGGGCTCGGCGAAGTTCCTGCTCGAGGACCGCACCGACACCGCCGAGCTGCCGTCGCTCGGCGCGTTCCGCGGCCGAACGGAACTCGCGACTTGGTGGGAGAATCCCGTCTACTACACCGGCTCCCTCGACGCTGCGTACCTGCGACGCGAGGATGGCGACGCGCGCTACTACGCTCCCTATCCGGACGGCCTTGGTGACCGCGAAGTGCTGCGCGCCGACACGCGACAGCGAATCGAGATGCCGTTCGAGCTCGGCGTGCTGAACGCCAATGCGACACCGTTCCTCGAAGGACGCGGCACGATCTGGAGCGAAGGAGTCGATGAGGAGGCGTCGCCGGCGCGCGCCGCGTTGCTCGCCGGGATCGAAGCCACGACCACGTTCTGGCGGCGCAGCTTGGGCGGAACAGCGCACACGCTCTCGCCGACGATCGGCGTGCGCACGGATGTCGCGGACTTCGATTCGGGCGATGAGCCGGTGCGTTTCGATCGCACGGAGGATCCCTACCTCGGCGGGTTCCTCGACGCCGGCGCGCGTGCACGTTGGTGGAAGCCGGACGCTCCGGATCGGCTCGGGATCGACGTGCGTGCATCGCTCGGCGACGGCGTCGAAGGGCCGTCACCCGATGGTCTGCAACCGATCGCGTTCCTGGGCAGCTACTACACGATCCTGGGCGGGTTCCCGTTCGCGATCACGCACGACGGTCGCTACGACGTGCGCGAGGAGGAGACGCAGTACTCGAGCTCGGCGATGGGTTTCGAACCCGTGCGCAACGTCGGCCTCGAGTTCGGTCACCACTACGGCCGCGATGTCCTCGACGAGACCTTGTACGAGGCCGCGTCGATGCGCGCGCGCTGGCGCTGGACGACGAAGTGGGAGCTCGAAGGCACGCAGACCCAGTCGCTCTTGGAAAATCGCTCGCTGGGATCCGAGTTCGTGCTGCGCCGTCTCGGCCACGACTTCGTGTTCGAGCTCGAGTTGGGCTATCGCGCGGGTGAAGGCACGCGGTTCAGCTTCGGTTTCCAACCGCGCCTCTCGTGGCGCCGGGATTCGCTCGGCCTGATCGACTATTGGCTGGGCGTCTACCACTGAACGACGGTCAAGAGAGCGAGCGCGAGGATCGCCGAAGCGCGCGGAGGAATTACGCGCTCGCGCGCCGCTGCGCCGACGAGTTGCGGTGCGGATGAAGCGATCGCATCGGACGCACGATTTGCAGCCGGGAACTTCCCGGAGTCCTCCGCGCGAAGCACCGGGACCTTCCTGAAGTCCACGACGCGCGCGAAGACCGAAGTCGCTCCATCACGCCGCGCTCATGGCTCCGAGAGCAGGCGAACAGCTTCTCCTCGTGATCACTCGCGACCGAGAGACGCGGTTCGCTTCAGAGCGACGCCGCGTGAGCTCGCACGCGGTCGAGCAGCTCCGCGAGGTCCACGCCCTCGAACGTCTCACGCACGGCCACCTCTCCGTCCACGCCGCGCCCGAGCTTCGCTATCAACGCGTCGAACAGCTTGCGATCCGCAGTCGTCCCCTCGGCCAACGTGTGGATCACGCACCACGCGTAGGCGTACCAGACCTCAGCGTTCTGCCCGTAGAACACCGCGTCGTCCATGCGGAAGAGTTCCGCGAGCGGAAGCCACGGCGTTGCGTCTTCGAGCTCACGCAAGGTGCTGCGCGACGAGTCCGGAACCGCACCGGCAATCCAGCGGCCCTTCTCCTTGCGCAGAGTCTCGAAGTAGCGCGCCAGACCTTCGTTGAGCCAGACGGGGACCTCGTCCACGAGCTCGCTCAAGTACTGGTGGAAGCCTTCGTGTCGCGCAACCTGCACGAACTCCTCGCGATCGACCGCGTTCCAGAAGAGAAGCTGCGCCAGCTCGGCCGAGAAGAGACCCTGGGTCGAGTGCATCGCGTCGCCGAGCAAGTCCTTGCAGTAATCGAAGTAAGCTTGCTTGCCCGAGAACACGTACACCCGCATGTGCGACCGGGCGTCCGAGATCGGGCCGATCGTGCGTGCGAAGAACGCGTACGAGTCTTCCAGCACCGTCGCGAGCTGCTGGCAAGTCGCGCGATCCATGTCCGACGCGATGGCGTAGTGCTTGGAATCGTGGCGATTCGTCGTGCGCCAACTCGGTCCGGAAAGCGCGCGGCGCGTCTGCACCACGAGCTTGGCCGTCTGCTTCCGATCGACTCCCGCCGCGAACGCACGCTCGGACTCGAGGAGCGCGTCGGCGATGCGCGCACCGCGCAGCAGCGCATTCACGAGCACGGTGCGCGCCTCGGGTGAGGCCGGGAAGTCGCGCACCAGTGCGCGCACGCGCTCGAGTGTCGCCTCGGGACCTTCGAGGCGCACGCCCAGCGCGGCCTCCAACACGCGCATGTCGAGGTGCTTGCTCTCCGCGGCGATGACGACTTTCGCCGCGGTCCGCGCTTCTTCGAGGCGGCCGAGCTGGAACAGCACGTTCGCTCGCCCCCACGCCACTGACGGCGGTTTCGCGCCGGCCTTCTCGTGCGCGTCGAGCGCCGTCAACGCGGCTTCCCACTTGCCCGCTTCGACGAGTCCTTCGAGCTCCGCCAACTGTCCGGCGCCGAATCCGCTGCGCACGCTCCCGACCGCGGCTTGCTCACCGGCCTCGTCGCGTACGGCCGCGTCGGGTACTTCGTACAGCCAAGCGGGAAGGACGGTGCGCGGCTCGAACGTGCGCTCGAAGGCCGCGCGGTCCTCGTCCACGGCGGCATCGACCAGCGCGTCGATCCACTGTCCGAAGGTCTTGCCGGCGAGCTCGACGTAGTGGACCTGATCGCCGCCGAGGAACCCGACCCAGCCGAACTTACCCTTGGGCTTCGGCACCTGGAACGCGACGCGGCCGTTGTAGCGGATGCTCATCGAGCTCTCCGCGATCGTGGCGTCGATCGTGAAGTCTCCGCCGTGCTCCGGTAGCACGGGGATCCGCGACTCCGCGACGAACTCGAGCCCGCCCTGCGCGTCCCGGATGCGTTGCAACTTGGGCGGATAGTCGAACGTGGCCACGTAGATCTCCTCTTGGTCGAGGAGCAGGACGATCGTGGGCACGAGTCCCTCGCGCGCGGGCACGACCCCGCGCAACTCGGCGCGGTAAGGACCGTTGAACTGCAGCGGGTGCAGGGTCAATGGCCCGATCTGCTCGAAGTCGGGGAAGTGTGCCTTCGCGTCGCCCGCCGCGTCGTCCGTTCCGAAGCTCGGCACCGAGATCGGGCGAAACTTCGGCCGCTTCGCGTTGCGCTTCTCCAGGCGACCTTCCTCGTACGTCAGTCGCACCTTGTCGTTCGCTCGATCGAGCACGCCGACCTGGCCTGAGATCAGGAGTTTCGGATCCGGCTCTGGATGCTTGACCCAGAAGGCCGCAACGCGCGCGAGGTCTTCGATCTCGAGCAACTTGCCGCGCGCCGCCGCGCTGTTCGCATGGCGCGTGAGGAGCGCTGCGAGCCCGATGTGGACCGAGTTCCAGTCGCGCCGACGCAGCTTGGCGTAGAGCTCGTCGAGTTCACCGACGAGCGCCGTGCGCGCGTCGGCCGATGGGTCAGGAAGCGTCGGGGTCGCCGCGGGCGGGGACTGCAACGGTGCGAGCGAGGAGAGCGCGAGGAAGATCGCGAGCAACATGCGCCGCATCATAGGGGACGGTCCAGGACCGATATCGCGTCGCGCGATCCGCTCGGGCCGACGAAGGCGCCCGGTCGAAAGGCGCGACGCAACCGAGATCCGCGGCGAATCGGGCGCGACGGCCGCGTGCGCGGTTTCGCCGCGGAGGACCGGGGCGTGGCGTTCCTCGCGAGCACGTGCGCGGTCGAGCACCTCGACCCGACGAGCTTTCGCCCGGACGCGCCGGGTGGCGGCTCGGGAATCCAGGCTAGGATCCACCCGTGTTCGCACTGTTCGAAAGCCTGGGTGGGATCGAGCTCTTGGTCGTCGGGATCGGCGCCCTCCTGCTTTTTGGCAAGGACTTGCCCAAGGTCGCGGCCGACGCCGGTGCGCAGTTCGCGAAGATCAAGCGCAGCCTGAACGCGACGTGGAAGGACAGCGGTCTCGAGCGCGAAGTGCGCCAGATCCGCGACTCGATTCCGCGCGACCTCTCGATCGCCGATGTCGCGCGGACGGCCAGCGAGAAACTCGCGGTGCGTCTCGAGGACGAGGAACGGCTGCGCACGAGCGACCCGGGTCTCGCTGGGCCCGTCGCGCGCGGCTCGGCAGCGCGAAGCCTGGCAGTACAGGGCTCGGCGGTGCCGGAGGTGCTCCCCGAGCCGATCGAGCACGGCGCGAAGCCGCCGGGTGACCCCGACGCCGCCGGACCGCCGCGAGCTCCGGAGCCGCCGGCCCGCTCGGCCATCGACCCGAACTCCACGAGCTGAGCCGCGTGTTCCGTCTCGGCTACAACACGAACGGTCTCGCGCACCACCGCCTGCGCGACGCGATCGACCTCCTCGCGGGGTTGGGCTACGACGGCATCGCGATCACGCCCGATGTCGGGGAGCTCGACGTCTTCGATCTCCAACCGGACCGCGTACGTGCTGTGCGCGATCACGCGGCCGAGCGCGGTGTGGAGATCGCGATCGAGACCGGTGCGCGCTACGTCCTCGATCCGTTTCGCAAGCACCGCCCGAACTTGATGGACCCGTCGGCGAAGGGTCGCGAACGACGCGTCGATCACTACCGGCGCTCGATCGACTTGGCCGCGGACCTCGGCGCGAGCGTCGTGTCGATCTGGTCCGGCGCCGCGTACGAACTCATCTCCGGCGATGCGCTCGATGCCGACCGCGCGTTGTCCGAGCCGTTGTGGGAGCGCCTGGCTGCCGCGATCCTCCCGGTCCTCGACCACGCGCAGGCGCGCGGCGTGCGGATCGGCTTCGAGCCCGAACCGGGCATGTTCGTCGAGCGGCCGGCGGGCTACCTCGAGCTCGCGCGCCGCCTCGGAACGCGGAGTGGGGAACTCGGGCTCACGCTCGACCTCGGCCATTTGGTCGTGACCGGCGACGTGCCGGCTGCGACCCAGATCCGCGCGCTGCGGGCCCACCTCGTCCACGTGCACCTCGACGACGCCCGCGCGGGCGTGCACGAGCACCTGCAGCTCGGCACCGGCGAACTGGATCTCGCTGCGGCGCTAAAGGTGCTCAAGGAAACGGGTTACAGCGGCATGGCGGCCGTGGAGTTGTCCCGGGACAGCCACCGCGCGCCCGAGGCCGCGAAAACGGCGCTCGAGCGGATCCGCGCCGCGTTGCCTAGCGTCTCGCGAACGTGCGGCTGACCTGATGCGTTCTTGCTCCGGCCCTTGGCGCCGGTTCACAATACGCGCGCGGCCTCCCGGCGGCCCAGTTCGAGGTCCGGGACGACGCCCCGGTACTTTCGCCGGGGCTTCTGCTTCCAAGGCTAGGGCCCAGGACGAGCATGACCGACGCGACGACCACTGGCCTGCAGATGTGCCCGACGCGGGTCGACGGAGCGCCCGTCCTTTTCGCGCACAAGGTGACGCAGGGTCAGTGCCAGGATCGTCAGCGCGGCAGCTACCACAAGTGCTTCACGTGCGCCTTCAACAACGCCTACGTGGCGAAGAACGGGAAGCCGGC
>JAYTBY010000039.1:0-5000 GCA_043736755.1 Planctomycetota bacterium
GGAACGCAGGCGAAGCTCTCGGCGGCGCAAGGTGCCGGCGGCAGCGTTTTCAACTTCGAGCAACCCGGCGTCGACTGAGACTGAGAGCGTGTGGAGAGATCGAGCCTTCACGCTCTCAGAGAATGGTGGCGCCGCTTCCGCAGCGCAGCGCCTGCGATTTCTTCACAGGCTCCGACAGGCCGTGAAGAAGTGGAGCCGACGCGCTCCAAGAACTGGGTGTCCCCTTCGCGAAGTTCGTGCGTGACGTCCGGCCAAGCGCTGGTGCGACGACGCGCGCGGTTCACCAGGTCCAGCTCAGCGTGAACGCCACCTGGTAGTAGTCGAGCGGCACTTCCCGCTGCAATTTCGCGGGCGTCGAGAACAAGGCACGCAGATCGAGACCGACGGACCAGCGCTCCGCGAACGTCCACTCGATGCCACCGTGCCCGTAAACGCCTGCCGCCCAGCCCTTGTCCGAATCGGATCCGCCGACTCCTTTCGTCTCGAACTCGGCGCGCAGGAGGGAGAGGCCGGCTCCGACGTAGGGATGCAGCGAGCTCGACCACGGGTCGTACGTCCAGCGGCCGCCGACCCAGAGTTCGTGGACGCACGAATCCACGTCGACCGTGTTCGCGCCGATGCTCTCGCTCCCGTCGCCGATCGAGCGGAAGTAGCCGACCTCGAAGCTCTGCAAGGAGTCGACTTCGTGCACGTCCATCGAGATGCCGAGGAGCGTCTGCTCCTCGACGGGCTCGAATTCGTCGTCGAGGAGGCGTTGGCCGAAGAACAGGCTCGTGCGGACCTCGCCCAGAGCATGAAACTGCGGTGCGGGCGCGGGTGCGAGTCCAGGCCCGGCGAGAAATGTCGCGAGGGGCGCGACGAGGCTGTCGAGCAACATGCGCTGGAGAGTACGGTGCAAGAGGCGTTTCGCAACCGAACGCCGAAGACACCTCATGGGATTCCCCGCTATCGCGGCACTGGCGCTCGGGCCGGGGCTCGTGCTGATCCACTTTTTGTGGTCGCGCGATCGCTACCGCGAACCGCCGGGGAACGTGGCGCTGTACCTCGGTCTAGGCGTCGCTTCGGTGATCCCGGCGGCCCTCTTCGAGAGCGCGCTCCACGAACCGATCCTGCGCGGCCTCGAGTCCGGGATGGAGGCCGTTCCGACGCTGATCTGGGCCTTCCTCGGCGTCGCCCTCGTCGAGGAGGCTTTCAAGTACGGCGCGCTGCGACTGCGGGCGCGGCGCGATCGCAACCTGGACGAGCCGTTCGACTGGATCGTCTATGCGGTCGCGGTGTCGCTCGGCTTCGCAACCCTCGAGAACGTGTTCTACGTCTTGGAAGGGGGAGCGGCCGTCGCTTTGGTGCGAGCCGTGACGGCGGTCCCGTCGCATGCGCTCGACGGGACGATGATGGGGTGGAGACTGGCGCGCGCCCACGGAGCGAAGGGGGCTGCTGGCACGCGACAGCGCGTCCTTGCGTTGCTCGAGCCCGCGGCGTGGCACGGGGCCTACGACTACTTGCTGATGATGAGCGCGGAGGCGGAGGCGAGCACGTCGACGGGGCTCATGTTCGTGTGGGCCATCGTGGTTCTCGCGCAGTGGAGCGTGTGCGTTTCGAGGCTCCGACGCATGTGCCTCGATCAACACGTGCCGTCGCCGCCAGTGCTCTTCCCCGTCCGGTTGGCGGAGAGGATTTGGCGGCGGCGATCGACGTAGAAAGCCCGTCACGACTCCGCCGGTCACCGACCTCGCCGCGCAGCGGACACCCGGTTAGAACAGGCCCGCATGAGCACGTCCCGCCGTGAGTTCCTTGGGATGACGGCCGGCTTCGGCGCGCTGTCTGCGATCTCCTGTTCGACGAACGCGCCCGAGGACGCGGTGACGCCGAAGCCGCTGCCCTTCCGTATCTCGCTCGCGGAATGGTCGTACCACCAAGCGCTCCAGTCCGGTCAGCTCGACCACATGGACTTCGCCAAGGTTGCGAAGCAAGTCCACCACCTCGAGGCCGTCGAGTACGTGAACTCGTTCTTCAAGGACAAGGCGCGCGATGGGGCCTACTTGAAGGAGCTGAAGAGTCGTGCGGACAGCTTCGGCGTGCGGATTCTGCTCATCATGATCGACGCCGAAGGTGAACTCGGCCACGCCGACAACGCCGAGCGCGCGAAAGCCGTGGAAAACCACGTGCAGTGGCTCGAAGCCGCGAAACGGCTGGGTTGTCACTCGATTCGCGTGAACGCCGGTGGATCCGGGTCACGCGAGGAACACGCGGCGCGTGCCGCCGATTCGTTGGCCAAGCTCGGCGCATTGGCCGAGCCCATGAACTTGAACGTCATCGTCGAGAACCACGGCGGTCCGTCCTCGGATGGCGCGTGGCTTGCCGATGTGATGCGTCGCGCCAATCATCGCCGCGTCGGGACGCTGCCGGACTTCGGAAACTTCCGCGTGTCCGCGACCGAGGAGTACGACCGCTACAAGGGAGTCGAAGAACTGATGCCGTTCGCAAGAGCCGTCAGCGCGAAGAGCCACGATTTTGACGCCGAGGGCAACGAGACGAAGACCGACTACCTGCGGATGCTGCGCATCGTGAAGGGTGCCGGGTACAGCGGCTACGTCGGCATCGAGTACGAGGGCTCGCGTCTTTCTGAGGTCGACGGCGTCGAGGCCACGAAGCACTTGCTCGAGCGCGTGCGGAGCCAGCTCGCGTGATCATCGCTCTCCCGTTCGCACTCGTCGTCGCGCAACAGCCTTCCGGTTCCGAGACGCCCGCTTACCAGCCGAACATCCAGGCCGCGAGCGACGAACCCGCCAACATCGCGAAAACGTTCGAGAAACCCGCCGGTTTTGAAGTCGAGTGCTTCGCCTCCGAGCCGATGCTCGCGCAGCCGGTCTCGTTCTGGATCGCGCGCGACGGTGCCTTCTACGTCGCCGAGACGTTCCGCCACCGCGCAGGCGTCACGGACATCCGCGAGCACATGGATTGGCTCGACGACGACCTGCGCGCACGCACCGTCGAGGATCGCGTCGCGATGTACAAGAAGTACCTCGGCGATCAGTTCGGCACGTACGAGACCGAGCACGAGCGCGTGCGGATCCTGCGGGACACGGACGGCGACGGGAAAGCCGACTGGAGTCGTGTGTTCGCCGACGGCTTCTCGGACGCCGCGGCCGGCATCGGCGCCGGGCTGCTCGAACGCGACGGTGTCGTGTGGTTCACGTGCATCCCCGACCTGTGGCGACTGCAAGATCACGACAAGGACGGCGTCGCCGAGGACCGCGAGAAGGTGTCGTCGGGCTGGGGCGCGCGCGTCGCATTGCTCGGTCACGACATGCACGGACTGTGCATCGGACCCGACGGACGCTTGTACTGGTCGATCGGCGACCGCGGGTACTCGGTGACGAGCCTCGGCGGCGTGAAACTCGAAAACCCCTTCACCGGCGGCGTTTTTCGCAGCAATCAGGACGGCACGGGCCTCGAGCTCTTCGCGACCGGCCTGCGCAATCCGCAAGAGCTCGCGTTCGACGACTTCGGCGAGCTGTGGACCGGCGACAACAACTCGGACGGCGGCGACCTCGCGCGCTGGGTGCTCGTCGTGCAACACGGCGAGACAGGTTGGCGCCAGGCGTACCAGTGGCTCGGCGAGCCGAACCTGCGCGGCGCCTGGAACGACGAAGAGTTGTGGAAGCCCTTCGCGCCCGGTCGCGCGGCGTACGTCGTGCCGCCGATCGCGAACGTCGCGAACGGTCCGTCCGGGCTCGCCTTCAATCCGGGCACGGGTCTGCCGGCGAAGTACGCCGGTCACTTCTTCCTGTGCAACTTCAGCGGCGCCGCGGAGTGGAGCGGCGTGTACGACGTGTCCGTGAAGCCGAAGGGCTCCGCGTACGAGATCGCGGACGTGCAGCGCTTCGTGTGGCAACCGCTCGCGACGGATTGCGACTTCGGTTTCGACGGCGGCTTGTACGTGACCGACTGGGTCGCGACGTGGAACAAGACGGGAAAAGGCCGCATCTGGCGCTTCTTCGAGCCGACGAGTGCCGCGGATCCGCTCGTCGCCGAGACGAAGACGCTGATGCGCGAAGGGATGCGCGGGCGAGGAACGGCTGCGTTGAAGCTCCTGCTCGGCCATGTCGATCGTCGCGTGCGCCAGGAGGCACACCTAGAGCTCGCGCAACGGGCCGGCCGTGCGCCGAACACGGACGAGCGCGCGGCCTCGTTCGCCGCATTGCTGGACACGGCGGTCGACGCGGGCGCGCCGCGGATCGCGCGCTTGCACGCGATCTGGGGCGTCGGCGCTTCGCGGGTTCCGCACGGCGCCTATGCACGTCTCCTGCGCGACGCAGATGACGAGGTGCGCGCGCAAACCGCGCGGACGATCGGCGACTGGGCCAGCGACCCTTCGAGCGACGAAGCGCTCGTGCCGCTGCTAGCCGACCCGAGTCCGCGCGTGCGCCGGATGGCGGCGACCGCGCTGGCGAACACGCGCTCACCCAGCATCGTGAAGGAGGAGCTCCAGGGAGGATCGAGCGGTGCCTGGGTGGCGTTCGACCCGCTGCGTCGCCTGATCGCCGAGACGGCCGAGTCAGATCCGTGGTTGCGCCACGCAGCCACGAGCGCACTGTGGAATGAACGCGATCGGAATCGACTCGTGGGGCTCTCAGGCGACCCGAACGTCGACGTCCGGGTCGCCGCCGTCGTTGCGCTCCGACGGCACCTCGACGCGCGTTTGGCGACATTCCTCGCCGATTCGGAACCGCGCGTGCGTCACGAGGCAGCGCGAGCGATCTACGACCTCTCGCTCGAGACCGCGTTCACAGCGCTGGCGGACTTGCTCCCCCGGTCGGGGCAGGAGCCCGACGCACAGGCACGCCGCGCTCTGCACGCCGCTTACCGCCTGGGCGGCCGCGATCGTGCGGACGCGCTGGCCGCGCTGGCTGCGGATCCGAACGCGCGCGAGAGCCTGCGCCGCGAAGCACTCGAACTTCTCGGCCGTTGGGCCGATCCGACCGGTCGCGACGGGTTCG
>JAYTBY010000040.1:0-2285 GCA_043736755.1 Planctomycetota bacterium
CGATCGCAGCGCGTAAGCAGGAACTCGAACTCGTCGCGCTCGCTGCCGAACGCACCGGTGGCGATTTCGACTCGACGCTCCCTCCGGCTCCGCTCGAGCGCGGCGGACTCCATCCGGTCACACGAGTCGTGCGCGACCTGGAAGACCTCTTCACGTCGATGGGGTACACGATCCTCGACGGGCCCGAGGTCGAACTCGACTGGTACAACTTCGAGGCGCTGAACATCCCGAAGGACCATCCGGCGCGCGATGCGCAGGACACGTTCTACTGCGATCCGGAAGGCAAGGTCGTGCTGCGCACGCACACGTCGCCGGTCCAGATCCGCGCGATGGAGCGCATGCAGCCGCCGTTCCGCGCGGTCGTGCCGGGCAAGGTGTTCCGCAACGAAGCGACCGACGCGACGCACGAGCACACGTTCCACCAGATGGAAGGTCTCGTCGTCGGCAAGGATGTGTCGGTGGGGCACCTCATCGGCGCGATGAAGACGCTCTTGCGCGGTGTCTTCGGGAAGGACATCGAGATCCGTCTGCGCCCTGGGTACTTCCCGTTCGTCGAGCCGGGCTTCGAGCTCGACGCGAAGTGCCCGTTCTGCAAGGACGGTTGCCGCGTGTGCAAACAGTCGACATGGATCGAGCTCTTGCCGTGCGGCATGGTCCACCCGAACGTGTTGAAAGCGGGCGGCATCGATCCCGAGCAGTGGACCGGTTTCGCGTTCGGGCTCGGGTTGTCGCGGCTCGTGATGCTGCGCTACGGCATCGACGACGTGCGGCACTTGTTGTCGGGCGACCTGCGTTTCCTCGAGCAGTTCTAGAGAGCGAGGGCGAACCCATGAAGATCTCCACGCGCTGGCTAGCACGTCACGTCGACCTCACCGGCATCTCGCCGCAAGAGATCGCTCAGGCGTTGACCATCCACACGGCCGAGGTCGAGAGGCTGGAGCGGTTCCTGCCACACCTCTCGAAGATCGTGGTCGGACACGTCCTGTCGCGCGACAAGCATCCCGACGCGGACAAACTCGGGCTTTGCAAGGTCGACGTCGGCGACGGCACGATCCGTCAGATCGTCTGCGGCGCGCCGAACGTCGCCGGTGGACAGCGCGTCGCCGTCGCGTTGCCCGGCGTCGAACTGCCGGGCGACGTGAAGATCAAGGTGAGCAAGATTCGCGGCGTCGAGAGCCAAGGGATGATCTGCTCCGAGCGCGAACTCGGGCTCGGTGACGAGCACAACGGCATCTGGGTGTTGCCCGATCACGCGGGCGTGGGCATGCCGGTCGCCGCGGTGCTCGGACTCGAGGACTGGACGATCGAGATCGACAACAAGTCGCTCACGCACCGTCCCGATCTGTGGGGCCATCGTGGGTTCGCGAACGAAGTCGCGGCGCTGTTCGGGCGGGAACTGCAGCCGCTGGACACGTCCTTGCCGACGCAGGGAAGCGGTCCGACGTTTCCCGTGCGCATCGAGAGCAAGTCCTGCTCGCGCTACGTCGCGTTGTCGATCGACGGCGTGTCGCCGCGACGATCGCCCGACTGGTTGCGTGCGCTGCTCTTCGCCGTCGGACAGCGACCGATCGACCTGCTGGTCGATCTCTCGAACTTCGTGATGCTCGACCTCGGGCAGCCGAACCACGTGTTCGATCGCAACGCGCTGTCCAAGGACGGCATCGTCGTGCGCGATGCTAGATCAGGCGAGCGGATGAAGACGCTCGACGGCGTCGAGCGCGCGCTGCTACCGACCGACATGCTCGTCTGCTCGGGCGCCGAGCCGGTCGCGTTGGCCGGTGTGATGGGTGGCGAGGGATCGAAAGTCGCGGAATCGACGCGCTCGCTGCTGCTCGAAGTTGCGACGTTCCAGCCGGCCGTCGTGCGCCGCACGTCGCAGCGTCTCGCGTTGCGCACGGATTCCTCGGCGCGCTTCGAGAAGAACCTCGACCCGACACTGCCGATGAAGGCCGCCGGACACTTCGTGCGCTTGCTGCGTGAGATCGAGCCCGATGCGACGCTGCCGTGCGCGCCGACCGATGTCGGCACGTGGAGCGATCCGGCGCGCACGCTCGAAGTCCGCCCCGAACGCGTGCGCCAATTGCTCGGCGACGACGTCTCCGACGACGAAGTCTCCGGGATCCTGAAGAGGCTCGGATTCGGCGTCGAACGGAAGGGGACCGCGCTCGCCGTACGCGTGCCCAGCGCACGCTCGACCAAGGACGTGACGATCGAGCAGGACCTCGTCGAAGAGGTCGGTCGCACGCGCGGCTACGCGCGCATTCCTGAGCGCGCACTGGTCGCAG
>JAYTBY010000041.1:0-2284 GCA_043736755.1 Planctomycetota bacterium
TACCGACGGCGGGCTCGGAAACCGTATCCAAGAGTGTCGTTCAAGCCGACGCAGCGCTGGGGCGCTACGGGACGAAGGGGAGCCTAATGGCATTGCCCCCTGAGCTCGGTAGCCTCCCTCGGCCAGAGGCACTTCGAAGGTTGGCGAAGTCTTGAGCGCCCTACGCCGACCGTGATTCGAACCCGTTCGCTCCTACTTCCCAGAATCGAGCAGAGGTCACATGGTTTCGTCCAACGCCTTGTCCCTTTTCATCCTCGCTGTTATCGCACTTCCCGCGATCCCCGCTTCTCCCCGAGTGATCCCGGACACGTGTTCGGGATGTCAAGGCTCGGGTAGCAGTATGGGGACAAGTGACCCCATTCCGGGCTGTGGAACGGTCACGGTGGAAGTCACGATCACCTCTGGAGCATGCCAATCGGTCACGCTGTCCGGCGGTGCCACGGAGTGTGTTCCTCAGACGGACTGCAAGGTGAGGATCGAGAGAACCTGGTCGGGGATTCCGGCCGGATCGATCGTCACCGGTTGCGTGATCCAGGGTGGCCTTCGCTACTGCGTCGATCCTCCGTTCTCGACCGCCGGCGGTTCGAGCGGCGCACCCGTCGTCATCGAGTACGAACTCGAGTGCGGTGCCGGTTCGTTCCAATGGAGTACCGTCGCGCAGCGCGCGAGTGCACCAGGCGGCCGAATCTCGGCACTTGCCGCTGGATCTTGCGGCTCGTGCCCGGGGTGATGGGATGGTAGCCGTCACGAAGTGGTCTGCCACTTCTTGGATTCTGGTCATCCTCCTCGCCCTCGGAGGCCTGGCAGCTGGCGCCATGGTCTTGGTCCGGCGTGCTGGCGTACCTGCTGGCGCCATCGGACCGAATCAGGGCTCTCCGTTCACTCCGGCCTTGGTCCCGCCGGAGATCGAGCGCGCTCGTGACGAAGCGACAGCGGCTGCTGCAGAGCCACGACCCGTGGACGCCGAGACATTCTTGGCACAGTACTGGGGAGAAGAGTGGCCTCGCATCGAAGCTGCACTGAGAGGGAAGGATGGCTGGGCTGACTTTGACCTATCGAAGCTGCCCCTGCCGCCACCCCGCGAGGTTGCGATTCCCAAATTGCGTGAGCACATCGCTGTGCATTCTCCCGACAAGCGTTACTCTCTCGTGCAGACCTACATGGAAATCGGTTCCGGTTCAGGCGACTTGAAGGATAGATCGTGGATTCAGTCCAAATACTCACCGAAGCGCGAACTCAGTGAAGCTGACTTCTCTGCAATCGACGCGACTGTAGGCCCAGCTCAGCAGATCTTGGAAGCGAGCGCCAATCAAATCGTCGATGCCATTTACGATGCGAAGGTCAGCGTGTTCGACCGGGGGGATCTCACCATCGCGCCTTACTCGACGACTGGCGGCACGAACGTTCGAGAGGGGAAGCCGGGACTGCTCTACTCCGGGGCGTGGGGATGGGAAGGCTGGGGTGCAGCAATGATGGTCCTCGAATCGGACGTCCCGGGATTCGCCGAGATGCGGGCGGAGAACATTCTCCTCATCCAGGAACGCAACCGCGTCTTGAAGGAGATCATCGCGACCTTCTGACCAGCGTCTCCGTCACATGCCGAACTGCTTGTGCAGCCACCGCGGTCGGCTGTAGTCCCAGTTCTTCTCGGCCATCGCGGCGACGAGCACGGGGTAGATCGTGGCGAGCGCGGTCACGACAGCGGGATCGAGTGAGAGTGTGCTCGAGTACGAGTCGAGCGCTTCGAGTTCGTGATCGAACAGCCCGCGTCGATCGCGCACGGCGCGCCACGCTTCACCGGGCGAGATCTGCATCTCCTGTTTGCGCTCGTGCACGATCAAGTGGAGGAGGTCGAAGAGCGGCAGGCCCTCGGGCTCGGTCGTGCCCCAGTCGAGATAACCGAGCACGCGGCCGTCGCGGTCGACTTGCACGTGCTTGCTGCGCAGGTCGGCGTGATAGAGAACGAGCGGGATCGTCGCGCCGACGAGTTTCTCGCGCGCCTCGGCGAGCAAGCGTTCGAGGTGCGACACCGTGCTCGCGACTGCGGCGTGCTCGGCGACGAGGCGAAAGCGCGCGGAAACCTGTGCGTCGAAGTCGTCGGACGTGAAGGGTCGCGTAGTGCGAGTGACGAGGCTCGCGAAGTGTTGCGCGACCTCACGCTGCATCCGCCCGATCTGCGCGCGGTCGCCGACGACTTGCGGCGCGGTCCAACCGGCGAGGCGTCGTTCGCACGAGAGCCACACGCCATCGACGCGGCCGTGGAAGAGCGGTTCGGGCACGGGAA
>JAYTBY010000042.1:0-2284 GCA_043736755.1 Planctomycetota bacterium
CGCCGCCACATGGATCGTCCTCGGCGCCTGCGCGCCGGAGGCACCGCCGCTCGTGCCAGCACCTGGCGCGGATCTAGCCGTCAATGATGTGCCGGAAGCGTGGGCCGAACCCGAGCAGCCGCCGCTCGTCCTACGCGTCACGCGACCCGATCGATCGGACTGGCCGGAGATCGAGCGGCGCGGACTGCTGCGCGTGCTCGTCCCGCGCGACCGGACGAACTTCTTCTACGCCGAGGGTCGGCTGCGCGGCATGGAGTACGAGCTCGTGCACGAGTTCGAGCGCTCGCTCGCAGGCAAGCCCGGCGGAGTGCGGCCGCAGATCGACGTCGCCTTCGTGCCGGTCGCGTTCGACCGACTGATCCCGGCCCTCGTCGAAGGACTCGGCGACGTCGCGGCGGGCGGACTCACGATCACGACGGAACGCGAGCAGGTCGTCGCGTTCACGGAACCGTACCTGTCGGGCGTCGCGCAGATCGTCGTGTCGAACAGCCAAGATCCGCCGATCGCTTCGCTCGACGACCTTTCCGATCAGCTCGTCGTCGTCGGTCCCGGTTCGAGCTACCTCGAGAGCCTCGGCCGCTTGAATGCCGAGTTCGCGACCCGTGGGCTGGCGCCCATTCGCGTCGAGACGTTGGGACTCGGGTTCGCGACGGAGGACATGCTCGAGTTCGTGCACTCCGGCGCATTCCCGTACACGGTCGCGGATCATCACGTGGCCGAGCTGTGGTCGGGCGCGCTCGATGGACTGCGCTTGCAACCTGAATTCCAATTGTCTGCCAACGATCGCATCGCGTGGGCTGTGCGTCGCGACAACCCCTTGTTGAAAGACGTGCTCGACGAGTTCCTGATCGCGCATCGCAAGGGAACGCGCAAGGGGAACGTGCTCTTCCACCGCTACTTCGAGAACACGCGGTGGATCGAGGATCCCGAGCCGACCTTGCGCTCAGGCCTGCTCGCTCCGGTCCTGGATCCCGTGCAGCGTCTCTCGGCGCAGTACGGCTTCGATTGGCGCCTCATCCTCGCGCAGATGTTCCAGGAATCACGGCTCGATCCGTTCGCCTACAGCAAGTCGGGCGCAATCGGCCTGATGCAGCTCATGCCCGCGACGGCGCGTGACATGGGTTTCGATGACGTGACGAGCATCGAGAACAACCTGCACGCCGGTATCCGCTACATGGCCTGGTTGCGCGACACGTTCTTCAACGACCCCGCGATGCCCGAAGCCGTGCGCATCGACTTCGCGCTCGCCGCCTACAACGCGGGACCGGGGCGCGTGCGCCGCTGGCGGCTCGCGGCGCCCGATCAGAACATCGATCCCGATCAATGGTTCGGCCAGGTCGAAAACCTAGCGCTCGAGAGCGTGGGCTTCGAGCCCGTGCGCTACGTCGCGAACATCAACAAGTACTGCGTGATCGTGACGCGGCTGCTCGACGAGCGCGGACGGCGGCGCGCGGAAGTGGATCGCGTGCTGCAGGAAACGGCGCGCTGAGACCACCGTGCTGGGCTCGAGCAATCCAGTCCGAGCGCGTTACGCTCATGGATCCCCGGTCCTTTCCTGGAGCACTTGCGTGATCACCCACATGGTCCTCCTGCGCGTCCGGAAGGACGTCACTGCCCGAACGGTCGAGCGCGTCTTCGGCGAGATCGGCGCGCTGCAGTCAAGGCTGCACGGCATCCTCTCCTTCGCGTGGGGACCGTACTCGTCCCCTGAGGGTCTCGGCCGCGGATACACGCACGGATTCTGCATGACGTTCCGCGATGCGGCCGCGCGCGATGCGTACTTGCCGCATCCCGAGCACGAGCGCGTGAAGGAGTCCGTGCTCGGCATCCTCGACGGCGGTGTCGACGGCGCGCTCGCGTTCGACTTCGCGTCGTGATGAGCCTCACACGGACCGCTGCGTTCGCTGGATACCTTGCGCTCGGCGCTTGCACTTCGCACGGGAGAGAGACGACCTCGACGGGGACGGCGGCGACGAGTTCGAGCACGTCAGCGAGTTAGACCTCGTCATCGACCCCCCCCGCGCAGTCGATCGGCTTCGAGCGCATCCGACTCTCCACCGAGTTCACGTACGAGGGCGCGACGTTCGCCGACCTCGATCGTGACGGCGACGAGGACGTGATCGCCGGCCCGTACTGGTACGAAGGCCCGCTTTTCCAGGCGCAGCACGCGCTCTACCAGCCGAAGCCGTTCGATCCGAAGGGCTACTCCGACGCCTTCTTCACGTGGCCGGAGGACTTCGACGGCGACGGCTGGGTCGACCTCTTGTACGTCGGCTTCCCAGGT
>JAYTBY010000043.1:0-2274 GCA_043736755.1 Planctomycetota bacterium
CGAGCCAGTTGTGCAGTGTCGCTGGCGCGATGGTCAGCACGGCGACCAGGCTCGCGAGGCCGGCACGGCGCACGACATCGGCGCGCAGACCGTGCTTCCACACGAGCCACGCGGGCAGCGCGAGAGCGAGTGGCGCGAGCGTCGGATTCGCGAGGGACCCGAGGCCGATCGCCAAGCCGAGCAACACGGCACGTCGCCTGTCGAAGCGATCACCGGCAGCGATCGCTCGTTCCCAAATCCACGCGGTGGCGAGTGCTTGCAGCGTGCAGTTCAGCACGCGCCCCGTGTGGAACGCGGGATCTCGGAAGAGCAAGTAGAGAGCCGCGCCGAGTACACCGGCCGCCCACCCGAAACGCGCTGTAGCGCACTTCGCGACGAGCCACGCGGTCGCTATGTGCAGCAGGATCTGGAGTGCGGCGAGCGACAGGAGCCCACCACCGAGCGCGCGCACGAGACCGACGACATACGGGTAGAGCGGCGCGGACAGGAACGGCGTGGACCCGACGATCTCGCCGCGGGCGATCTCTCCACCCCAGCTCCAGTACTCGGCCGCGTCGTTCAGCGGATTGCGCGCGAGCGGGTTCGTGGCGAACGCGTGCGCGACGATCGCGATTTGGAGCAGGAGCCCGGCGGCGAGGACGGCGAAGAGGATGCGGCGTGGAAGTAGCGTGATGGGAGGCGGTACGGAGCCAGGCTCGACTCCGCCGATCTCGCGCCGAGCGTCGAGCGCGCTCGATCCGCGGCGCGAGATCGGCGGAGTCGAGCCTGGCTCCGTACCGCCTCCCATCACGCTACTTCCGCGCCGCAGCGATCGCCTTCGTCAGCACGGGCAACACCTCGAACGCGTCGCCCACGAGGCCGTAGTCCGCGATCTTGAAGATCGGCGCGTCGGCGTCCTTGTTGATCGCGACGATGATCTTCGACGTGCGCATGCCGGCGAGGTGTTGAATCGCGCCCGAGATGCCGACGGCGACGTAGAGTCCGGGGCTGACGGTCTTGCCCGTCTGGCCGACTTGTTCACCGTGCGGACGCCAACCGGCATCGACGACAGCGCGCGATGCGCCCGTCGCGGCCGATCCGAATGCGGCGGCGAGCTCCTCGATCAAGTGGAAGTGCTCGGGCCCGCGCAGTCCGCGGCCGCCGGACACGACGATCGCCGCTTCCTTGACGTCGAGCTTGCCGCCGACTTTCTCGGCGACCGACGTGACGACGGCCTGTCCGCCGCTCGATGCGTTGCGTGTGACGATTTCGGCGGTGGCGGCGGCTTCCGTCGCCGGAAACACGTTGGGTCGCGTCGTGGCGCAGAAGACCGGCGCCGTCGAGCGCACCTTCGCGATCGCTTTCCCCGCGAGCCACGGCCGCGTCGCGACGAGCCCGCCGCTGTCCACCGCGAGGCCCGTGCAGTCCGAGAGCAACGTGGAGTCGAGCAGCGCAGCGACACGCGGCGCGACGTCCTTGCCGGTCGCGGTCGCGGCGGCGACGAAGCCCTGCGCTGAGAGTTCGCGTGCAACCGCCGCGACATCGCGCGCAACCGCATCCGCGCTCCACGGGCCGGCTCCGACGAGGGCGACGACCTTCGTCGCGCCGTACTTGCCGAGGTGTGCCGCAGCCTCCTCGGAGCTCGCTCCCGCGACGACCGCGGTAACGGTCATGCCGGTCGCGCGTGCCGCGGAGAGACACTCGAGGCTCGCGCGGCGCGGCGTGCCGTTCGATTCTTCGACGAAGACGAGGATCGTGGTCATGGCGCTGTCTCTCAGAGGATCTTGGCTTCGTTCTTGAGCGCGTCGACGAGCGCCGCGACACCCGCGATGCCTTCGCCCACGATGCGTCCGGCCTTGCGCGCTGGCGGGAGCTCGACCGACACGATGATCGCCTGCGCACCGGAATCGACCGGCGCTTCCTCGGCGATCGTCTTCGTCTTCACGGCCATGATGCCCTTGAGGCTCGCGCGCCGCGGTTCGTTGAGGCCCTTGTTGCACGTGATCACGGCGGGGAGCGCGAACTCGACCGTTTCCACGCCGTGCTCCGTTTCGCGCTTGGCCGTGCCGCGGCCACCGGCGAGCTCGAGCGCGACGACTTCGGTCACGCAGGCCCAACCGAGGTAGGTCGCGAGCATCGGTCCAACCGCCGCGTTGTCGCGATCCGTCGCGACTCGACCGGTGAACACGATGTCCGCGCCGATCGCGACGACCTTCGCGGCCAGCGCTTTCGCCGTCCACCGCGGATCGCGCGAAGCCGAGTCCGCGTCCTTCAAGATCACGCCGGTGTCCGCGC
>JAYTBY010000044.1:0-2273 GCA_043736755.1 Planctomycetota bacterium
CGTGGCCTGCGGGACTGGAGGCGCGCACACGCGTCGAGCTTCGTCACGAGGAGCTGATGCTGTTGCTCAACGGGCTCGAAGCGCGTGAGCTGCGTGAGCTGCGTGAGGTGGCGACGCCGAGCCTGCTGAAACAGGCCTGTTGAAATGCGCCTGAGTCCGCATGAATTTCGCAGGAAACGAGCAACGCACAACGCTTGCGTGCGTAGATGGTTTCGTGACCGCGCTGCTGAATGAACTGCTCGATGAGAAGCGTGCACTCGTGCAGACGCTCGAGGCGAAAGAGCGGGCGCTGAACGAGAAGTCGCAAGCGCTGAACGAGAAGTCGCGTGCGCTGATCGAGCGCGACGCCATCCTGTCGCAGCATCTGCAGCGCATCCGCGAACTCGAGCGCCAGATCGAGGCCCTGCTCACCGAGCTGCAGGGATCCGTGCGCGATCGGAAGCTGCTCGAAGCTCGTCTGCGTGAACTGCTGGCCAAGCACCGCGCGCTCGCGGACCGCGCCTCGAAGGGCCAACTCTCGTTGGGCTTCGAAGAGGCTCCGCTGCCGACGCCGCCGTGCGTGAACGAGGCACCTGATGGCGAGACTGCGGACGATCCCATTCGCCCGCGCCACCAACGCCGCAACGCTCCGCGCAAGCTCGCCTACGCGGCCTTGCCGCGCGAACACGTGCACCACGAGCTGCCCCTGTCCGAGCGCGTGTGCCCGGTGACGAGCAAGGAACTCGTCGTGGTCGGCGAGAAGCTCAGTGAGGAGCTCGATTACAGCCCGTCGCGCTTGATCGTCATCGTCCACCGTCAGCAGGTGTACGGCCTGCGCGTCGAGGATCAGGCCGAGCGCAAAGCCGATCCGATCGTCGCGCCCGCTCCGGCGCGGCCGATCGAGGACGCGCAGGTCGGGGCCGGGCTGCTGGCTTGGATCCTGCTGCAGAAGTACGCCCGCCACCTGCCGCTGTACCGCCAACAAGCGATCTTCGCCCGTGAGGGCCTGGCGCTGCCGCGTCAGACGATGTGCGACTGGGTCATGGCCTGCGCGTATCAATTGGGGCCGATCCAGCGCGCGCTGAAGAAGCAGATTCTCCAGAGTGGGGTCGTCCAACTCGACGACACACCAGTCAAGTGTCAAGGCGGTACGGGCAGAGAACTCTTCGAAGCGCGACTGTGGACCTACTCGAGTCCTCTGGTCGAGGGCGTCGTCTTCGACTTCACGTCGAATCGCACGCACGAGCACGTGCTCGACTTCCTGGGTGAGGACTTCGTCGGCTACCTCGTCGGCGATGGCTACTCCGGCTACGCGACGGTCGTGCGCAAACGGCCCGGAGTGATCCAAGGCGGATGCTGGGCGCACGTGCTGCGCAAGTACCGCGACGCGATCAAGGACTCACCCGCGCAAGCCTCGTCGATGATGGCGCTGATCGGCGAGCTGTTCGACGTGGAAGCCCAAGCCATCGAGAGGAAGCTCGATCCCGCAGGCGTGTGCGCGCTACGCGCCGAGCGTAGTCGCCCGCTGCTCGATCGCATCCTGAAGCAGGCCGAGAGTCTGCGCGGGCATGGCAGTGAACAAGCGGACTTCGCCGAGGCGCAGAAGTACCTCTTCAGACAGTGGTCGAGTCTGGTGCGCTTCCTCGAGGACGGTCGCGTCCCGATTCACAACAACTCCTGCGAGCGATCGATCCGTCCCGTCGCGGTCGGACGGCGCAACTGGCTCTTCGCCGGCAGCCAACGCGGTGGCGAGGCCGCCGCAACCATCTACTCGCTGATCGAGAGCTGTCGCCGCGTGGGCGTCGATCCCTTCCAGTACCTCCGCGACGAACTCGTCCGCGTCGGAACGCACCCAGCCAGCCGAGTGGAGGATCTCGTGCCCGCGCGCTGGAAGGAGCTGTTCGGCTCCAACATCACGAACTCCGCTTGAGCCTCGCAGGCCCGTCGCAGACGGGCGAACATGCGACGACAACCACGGCGCAAGCTCGGATCAGGATGTCCTGCCGGATGCGTACTCTCGATCATGAAGGCGGCATCCGCCAAACAACGGCGATGCGACAAGAACGGCGTCGTCAGGTCGCCGGACGCTTACGAAGAAGCCGTGGAACCCCACGCGCACCGAGGAGACGAGACTCAGCATCGTGCAACGCGTCAACGCGCCGCTGTACCGCGCCTACCTGCTCGAGGAAACGCTGTCTAAGTCGCTCGACTATCGTCAGGTCGGACGCGCGGAGCCCGCGCTGCGAGCGTGGATCGCCTGGGCCGAGCGCTCCAGGCTGAAGCCGTTCGTACGC
>JAYTBY010000045.1:0-11185 GCA_043736755.1 Planctomycetota bacterium
AGCCGCGCCGGCACGGCGAGCCCGACCTTCAACGCAGCGCTGACCGCCTTCGCGAGCATGCTCTCGCTGTCGCCCAACGCACGCTCGACAGAGCTGAACACGAGTTGCATGACCGCTTCGGCGATCTCGCACGAGCTGATGATCGAGCGCAGGGTGAGCACGCGCGGATCCTTCGTGCCGTACCGCTCGACGATGTACTCGAGCGTCGACTCGGCCGCGCGCCGGAAGCGCTTGAAGACGACCTGTTCGCGGCGGCGGAACACGGTCGCGACGATCGACAACGTGTTGCCGACGGGGCGGTGGAGGTGACAGCGCCGCGCGGAATCGAAGTCCGAATCGATGGCGCCCCACTCCGCCAAGTCGTGCAGCGTCGTGCTCGTCGCACCGGTCGAGAGCTCCAACGTGTCGGAGATCTCGCGCGACGACAGCGGAAGCCCGGCGAGGACCAGGAGACCGAAGATCCGTCCGTGCACACGCTTGAAGCCGAACGTGCGGAAGAACAGCTCGAAGTTCGGCAACTGCGCCTGGAGCTCGGGATCGAGTCCGGCGAATTCGGCGGGGCTGATTTCGCTCTTCAAGGGGCGGGGATCGCGGGGCCTGGGCTCGTCACTTTTCAAGAATTCCTGAAAAGCGGGAGGCGCGGAGGTATCGCATTCGGGAGTGCTCATGTCCACCCCGGCCTTCCGATGCCGACTCGACGGCCCTCGACGCGCAGTCAGCGCCGCAAGTCTGGTCGCTCCAGGGCCCGGCCCGTCGCGCCGTTTCGCGGGCCTCGCCAGTCAGCGCAATGCTGCCAGGAGGCCGACTCCGCCGTGGGTCCTTCGGCCTTTTCGCAGCACTCGGGGCGCGATCCGCTGGGCGGTCGGACGTGCACCTTGGCCGGTCAGCGGATCGCCAGCATCAGACACTGCAGTCCGCTTCCGATCCCGAGCAACGCCGTCCGATCCCCGGGCCGAACGAATCCCGCTTCCCGAGCCAAGTCCAGAGTCGCCGGGAGCGAAACGGAGCCCATGTTTCCGAGTGTCGGGAACGTGGCGAAGTCGCGCGCCAGGTCGAGATCGAGGGCCGCGAACATGGCGCGGCGGTGCGCGGACCCGACCTGGTGCGTGATCGTGCGGTCGACGTCGGCGCGTGACCAGCCGCTTGCCCGCTCGAACTCGATCCACGTGCGCCGCGCGAGTTCGCATCCCGCGGCGAGGAGTGCTTCGGAGTCGGTTTCCATGAGCGGTCCCGAGGATCCATCCGCGAAGTCGCCGCTACACAACTCCACGTGCTCGGTCGCGGCGAGCGAGGCTGCGGCGACGAGGCGTGGAGCATCGATCGCGTTCGTGCTGCGCGTGACGACGCAAGCTGCGGCACCTGACCCGATCGTCAGCGACGCGAACGCTGTCTTGAGGTCCGCGCGCGCGCTCTGGCCCGAGGCGAGGAGCCGCGCGATCGTCGCTTCGACGAGTGGACCGCCGTCCTCGCCGGCGACGACGAGCCCCGACTCCACGTCGCCACGCTCGACCATTCCCGCGACGACGACGAGCGCGTTCGCGAAGCCAAGACACGCGTTCGAGAGATCGAAGGCCTGACAGCGTGGTGCGAGCTCGAGCGCGCGATGCACGACGCTCGCCGTCGCGGGCTCGAGGAAGTCGCGACACACGGACGCATGCACGAGCACGCCGATCGACTCGCGCGCGACGCCCGACCGCAGGATCGCACTGCGACCCGCGCGCGCAGCGACCGTCGAGGGTCGCGTGCCGCGTGGCCAGGCGCGTCGCTCGCGGATCCCCGAGAGCATTTCGAGTCGCCCGGCGGACAACGACAGTCGCGCGTAGAGCGGCGCCAGTCGCGCTTCGAGTTCGCTCGAGGTCACGACCTCGTCCGGCAAGACGTGTGCGAGTCCGGCGAGAGCGACGTCGTGGAAGCGCATCAGGGGACCGACCGAACGGATCGGCGCGGAGAGGATAGGGGGATTCCCGCTTAACTGGAACCGGCCTTCCAGGGCCCTGCGGAGTCGCCCGCGAGCCGCGCGATTGACGGATCGGCACCGTCTCGCGGATCCTCGAAGCCCCCATCCCATGACGCAAGTCCGGCCCACGATTCTTCACGTGGACATGGACGCGTTCTACGCGTCCGTGGAAACGCGCGACAATCCGTCGCTCGCCGGGCTACCGGTCTGTGTCGGCGGACCCTCCGACCAGCGCGGTGTCATCGCGGCCGCGTCGTACGAAGCACGACGCTTCGGCGTGCATTCGGCGATGTCGACGGCCGAGGCGCGACGGCTGTGTCCCGACCTCGTGCTCTTGCCGCCCGACTTCGAGCGCTACACGAGCGCGTCGCGCGACATCATGGCGATCTTCCGTTCGTACACCCCGCTCGTCGAGCCGCTGTCGCTCGACGAAGCGTTCCTCGACGTCGAAGGCTGCGAGAGGTTGTTCGGGAGCTCGGTGGACATCGGGCGCGCGATCCAGCGCGAGATCCTCCGGCGCACGGGACTTCCGTCGACCGTCGGAGTCGCGCCGACGAAGTTCTTGGCCAAGCTCGCCAGCGATCTCGCGAAGCCCGAGGGTTTCAAGGTCATCCAGGCGCACGAGGCACGCGACGTCCTCGATCCGCTTTCGGTCTCGCGCATCCCCGGCGTCGGACCGCGTACTGCGAAGCGGCTCGAAGCCTTGGGCGTCGCGACGATCGGCGATCTCGCACGCCGCGATCGTGCCGAGGTCGTGGCGGAGTTCGGCGCGACGGGAGCTTGGATCCACGATCTCGCGCACGGCGTCGACACGCGCCGTGTCACCCCGCGGCGCGAGGAGAAGTCGCATGGCATGGAGCGCACGTTCGCCACCGATGTGTCGGATCGCGACGAATTGCGCCGCCACCTCCTGGATTTCTGCGAGGAAGTCGCCTTCGGGCTGCGCGACAAGGGCCTGCGCGGCCGCACCGTGACGTTGAAGGCGCGCTATGCGGACTTCACGACGTTGACCCGCACGAAGACGCTCGACAACCCGACCAACCTGGGCCCGAGGATCTACTCGGTCGCCCGCGAACTCCTCGACCGACTGCCGGTTCAGCCCCTGCGGCTCGTGGGCGTGCAGATCTCGTCGCTCAGCGACGTGCGCGCGCCGATCCAGGAGACTTTGTTCGGGGACGTCGACGCGTCGCCGAAGATCCTGCGTGGCGCGCAAGTTCCCGGCCGGGCCAAGCTCGAACGCGCGGCCGAAGGCCTGGACAAACTGCGGCGCAAGTACGGTGCACGCGCGGTGGTCCCAGCGAGCCTCCTCGGTCGGAGGACCGCGCGCGGTCGGGATGGCTCCGCCGGCAAGTCGGGTGCCGCGGGACGCGCGCCTGAAGCGAGCGAGTGAACGCGTCGCTGTCTGCGGACTGGATCAGCGCATCCAGTGCGGCTCGCGCGGATTCCGCCGCGCATCGACCAGCAGATCGACGCCGGCGATGTCGGGCCACGCGTAGAACTTGAAGCACTGGTTGTGCGGCGGGTTCTGGCCGTCCTGAGCCACGAAGAGTCCGCGCTCGAAGGGCGCGCCGAGTCCGAAGCTCTCGACCGCGATGCCGTCCGTGTCCTCGAGGTCGCCGATCATCGAACTCGCCCGCGCGTCGATCACCTTGCGCACGACATGGGGCGCTTCGCGATCGAGCACGAACACGCGGTTGGACCCTTGGATCGAGACCAGGAGGAAGCCACGCCCGCCACGCCCGTAGTAGATCGCGAGGCCTTCAATGTCGGGCACGACGCCGGGAGTTCCGACCTCGAGCACGGCCACGCGTTCTCGCGGTGTGGCTGCCGCGTCGGGCTCGGCGTCGTAGCGCCAGACTGCGCGTGCTTCTTCAGCCACGAACAAGAGACCACGTTCTTCGTCGACTACCAAACCCTCGGTCTTGCCGCCGACCTCGAACGTGCGCATCAGTGCCGCCGTGAACGTCCCGCTGCTCCCGTCGATCGCGTATTGCTCGACGCGACCGTCGCGATCGTTCACGAGCGCGAAGAGTGCACCATCGCGCGCGCGCCGGTAGAGGGCCGCCCCATACGGCTCGCTGCCCGCGAGCACGGCGAACGGCGCATCGGTTGCGGCCTTCGTGCTGCGTGCTTCGGCGTCGATCACGAAGAGTTGGAATCCCGGCCTCGATCCCGCGACCGAGGCGCCCACGACGTCCACCGTGCGTTCGCCGAGTCGGATCCCGTACGCGACGTCGACGTTGTTGGGGTGTGCGCCCGACGCAACGATGCCGAGACGCTTCCCGTCGAGCCCGTACCACTCGAGGCCATCGAGCTTGTTCGTGCCGAACACCAGGCTCTGCGAGGCGTACTGCGGATGCACCCAGATCGCGGGATCGTCGGCCGAGTCACCGCCCGTCGCGACGGGGTCGGTCGCGACGCGCGCGACCGGCTCGCCGAGCGTTGCGCCGGGAGGCAAGCGCCGGTCCGCGCGCGTGTCGTCGCAAGCGACGACGAGGAAGATCGGCGCGATCGAACGCAGGCAGCGCGCGAGACCGCGTCGGAGATCGAGCGTGCTCGAACTCACGGAATGCGTTGCTACGCCGGGAACTTCGCCCGCGCGCGCGGCGCGAAGTGCAGTCGCCGATGAATCCAGAAGCCAGACCCCCGACGAAATCGTGTTCCGCTCGCCCGTGCACATCACAGATCGACTTCCGCGCCCGCGTCCCCGCGATGCGCGAGGACGACACCGCGTTTCGCGCTCAGAACGAACTCTGCGACCTCGCGCACCGAAGCCAACGGATGATCCGTGTAGCGTCGCGCCGCCTCCAGAGCTGGGTGACGTCGCCCGATGATGTCGAGGATCGCCAGGCGCAGCGTGAGCCGCTCTTCCGGCGAGAATCCCGCGCGCCGCAGCCCGATCGTGTTGGGCGCGCGCCAGCGGTTAGGCATTGCTCCCGAGACGATCGAAAACGGGACCGCATCCTTGTTGATCGCCGAGTTGCCCATGAGCAGCGTCAGTCGGCCGATGCGGCAGAACTGGTGCAACCCAGCATTTCCCGAGAGAATTGCGCGTTCTCCGACCCAGCAGTGCCCGCCGATCATCGAGCCGTTGGTGAGGATCACGTGGTCTCCGACGGTGCAGTCGTGCGCGACGTGGGTCGTCCCCATGAGCATCACGCCGTTGCCGATGCGCGTGACTCCGCCCTCGGTGGTCGCGCGGTGGACCGTGACGTGCTCGAAGATCCGACAGTCGGTGCCGATCTCGACGCGCGACGGCGCGCCCTTGTACTTGACGTCCTGCGGCTCACCTCCGAGGACGGTGAACGATGCGACCCGCGTGCGATCGCCCAGGCGGACGCACCCGTGGACGTGGACGTAGGGGCCGAGGATCACCCCCGCGCCGAGATCGGCACCGTCCTCGACGACGCAGCCGGGACCGATGGTGACGTCGGGGCCGATACGCGCCCCGGGATGGACGATGGCTGTGGTGTGAATCACGGGCGAGGGAGCGTAGAGGCCCGCGCGTACCGCGAGAAGGCCCCAGCACAAAGGACCGAGAAGTGGGGTCTGGTCGACCCGCATGACCGTTTGCCCCCGGCTCTTCTTTCCCTGGCAGTTCGGCTCGAATCTCGCGGGCTTACTCTCGGTACCACGGCACGCCACAGGCCCTCGGATCCCCGCGCTATCACCCGTCGAGCCTCACCGAAATCGCCTCAGGCACAGCTCCAAGATCTTCCTCCGCGCGGCGGCCAGCCTCGCCGGTTTGGTGCTCGGCCTGACTTCCGCACAGGCGGAGATCACGCCCGGCAACCTCGTCGTCGTCCCGTGGCCTTGCGATTCGATCAGTGCGCTTCGAGCCAGTTCGCTCCGTGGCCGAAGTCCACTCGTAGTGGCACGCGCAGAGGCCACGCATTCTCCATGCGATCACGGACGAGTTCGCGCGTGGCTTCGAGCTCACGCTCGGGGACTTCGAATACGAGCTCGTCATGGACTTGCAAGAGCATCCGCCCGACGAGACCGGAGCGCTCGAGCCGATCTTCGAGCTCGATCATCGCGCGCTTGATCACGTCCGCGGCCGATCCCTGAACTGGCGTGTTCACGGCCGCGTTCTCGGCGAACGAACGTAGGCGTCCGTCGTCCGACGTGATGTCCGAGAACTTGCGCCGTCGGCCCGAGATCGTCTCGACGTAGCCTTTGTCACGTGCCATGGCGAGCGTCGCGTCGATCCAGCCGCGCACGCTCGGGAACGAGGCGAAGTAGCGTTCGATGAACTGACGCGCTTCGGGGATGGAAAGGTTCGTCTCGCTGGCGAGACGTGCCGGTCCCATGCCGTAAAGCAGGCCGAAGTTGATCGCTTTGGCGCGCGAGCGCATCTCACGCGTCACGTCGCTCTCCGCGACGCCGAAGATGGTCGCAGCGGTCGCGGCGTGGACGTCGCGTCCTTCGGCGAACGCGCGCACGAGACCGGGATCGCCGCACAAGTGCGCGAGGATGCGCAGCTCGACCTGCGAATAGTCCGCTGACAAGAGGACCCAGCGTCCATGTTCGTCGGGCAAGCGCGGCACGAACGCGCGTCGAAGCTCGCGGCCGCGCGCCGAGCGAACCGGGATGTTCTGTAGGTTCGGGTCGCTCGACGCGAGACGACCCGTCGCGGCGCTGACTTGGCTGAACGAGCTGTGCACGCGCCCGTCTCTTGGATCGACGAACGTCGGCAACGCTTTGACGTACGTGCTGGCGAGCTTCTGCATCTCGCGGTACTCGAGCAGCGCCGTGACGATCGGCACGTCCGCGTAGTGCTGCTCGAGCGTCCCTGCATCCGTCGCGTAACCGGTCTGCGTCTTCTTCGCGCGCTTCAGGCCGGCTGCGAGGTGGATCTCGAGCTTCTCGAAGAGCACTTCGCCGAGAGCTTTCGTGCTGTTCACGTTGAACGGCGCACCAGCGAGCTCGTAGATGCGGGCCACGACGGCTGCGATCTCGATCTCGAGGCCGAGGCCGATCTCCTCGAGTACCGGAACGTCCAACCGGATGCCGCGACGCTCGAGCGCCGCGAGCACGGGTACGAGCGGCATCTCTAGTCCCTGGAACAACCCCTCGGCCGCGTGTTCGGCGAGTTCGGCTTGTAGCGGCGCGACCAGTCGAAAAGTGGCGTCCGCGTCTTCGCAGGCGTACTCGCCCACTTTCTCCACGGGGACTTCCGCCATCGTGATCTGGCTCTTCCCGGTTCCGATCAGCGCCGAGGTCGGGATCTTCTGGAGGTCGAAGAAGCGCAAAGCGAGATCGTCGAGGTTGTGACGCCGCGCGGCACCGACCGCGGAAAAACTGGCGACCATCGTGTCGAACCACGGCGGCGGGATGTCGATGCCGTGCGCGTGCATCACGAGCCAATCGTACTTCGTGTTCTGACCAGCTCGGCGCAAGTTCGGATCCGTGAGCAGCGGGCGCAGCGCGTCGAGGATCGCGGGCGCGCCACCTGCGAGAACCGGCGGCTCGGCGTTCATCGGCACGTAGAACGCACGCATCGGTTTCGCAGAAAACGAGCAGCCGACGAGTCGCGCTTGGAGCGGCATGAGGCTCGTCGTTTCCGTGTCGAACGCGAACGTGCCCGCGTCGCGCAGCTCGCGGATCATCGCTTCGAGGCCGGCCGCGTCGCGGACGAGAACGTAGTCGCGGGCTTCGACGGCCTTGGGCCCGGCGGTGACTTTGGGCAAGAGGGACTTGAAGTCGAGACGGCGATACAACTCGGTGAGGGCCTTCGCGTCCGGCGCTGGCGGTTTCAATCCACTGAAACCGGGATCGAGCGGCACGTCGCAGCGAATGGTCACGAGATCCCGCGAGAGCTTCAGTTGATCGAGATCACGCCGGATCGACTCGCCCGCTTTGCCTTTCAGCGCATCGAGGTTCGCGAGTATCGCGTCGAGCGAGTGCCACTCCTGGAGCAGTTTCACCGCACCTTTCTCACCGATGCCGCCGACGCCGGGCACGTTGTCCGATGCGTCGCCCATGATCGCGAGCACGTCGACGATGCGTTCCGGCGGCACGCCCAGCCGCTCGACGGATTCGGCCGGGCCCTCGATCAACAGCGGAATGCCGGGCTTGAAGACGTTGTAGAGCTTGACCTTGTCCGTCACGAGCTGGAGGAAGTCTTTGTCGCCCGTGACGATGAACACCTCGTAACCGGCATGTGCACCCTGCGTCGTCAGCGTCCCGATGACATCGTCGGCCTCGAAGCCCTTGACCTCGAAGAGCGGCAGACCAAGTGCGCGCGTGACCTCGCGCAACAGTTCGAGTTGCGCGACGATCTCGTCCGGCATCTTCTGGCGCGTCGCCTTGTACTCGGCGTACATCGTGTGCCGGAACGTCTTGCCCGGCGGGTCGAATGCGACGGCGATGAGGTCGGGCTTCTCCTTGTCGAGCACGTCGTGGATCGCGCGCGCGAACCCGTAGGTCGCGCCTGTCGGCGTGCCGTCGGGCGCGTTGAAACCCTGGCGTTGCAGCGCGAAGTGCGCGCGGTAGGCGAGGGCGGTCCCGTCGACGAGGAAAAGGCGCGGCATGACGGCGCAGGATAGCGGCGCGGGTCCTTCCCACGGACGCTCAGCGTGCGCAGAATGCTGCGCGCCCATGACAAAGACCGTCTGCACGCTGAACCTGAACGGCATCCGCTCGGCGAGTCGCCGCGGCTTCTCGACTTGGCTCGCGCGCACACGCCCCGACGTCTTGTGCGTGCAGGAGCTGCGCGCGCACGAGTCCGACGTCGAGGACGATCTGCGCTCGCCGGCCGGATGGAACGCGCGCTGGCAGTGCGCGACGAAGAAGGGCTACTCGGGCGTGGGCTTGTACTCGCGCGCCGCGGCGGATCGATACGTGTCGGGCCTGCCGTTCGAGCATTGCAGCGACGAAGGCCGTGCACTGCGGGCCGATTTCGGCGACCTCACCGTGATCAGCCTGTACGTGCCGAGCGGCTCGTCCAGTCCCGAACGTCAGGTGGCCAAGTTCCGTTTTCTCGACGAGATCCAGCCGTGGTTCGCCGCCCTGAAGCGCGAGAAGCGTCCGATCCTCGTCTGCGGCGACGTGAATATCGCGCCGACCGCGCTCGATCTCGCGCGCCCGAAGCCGAACGAGAAGAACTCGGGTTTTCTGCCCGAGGAACGAGCGTGGTTCGCGAAGCTGCTCGGCACCGGCTGGGTCGACGTCGTGCGCAAGCTGAACCCGGACAAGGCGGCGCTCTACTCGTGGTGGTCGAACCGCGGTGCCGCGCGGGAGAACGATGTCGGCTGGCGCATCGACCACGTCCTCGCTTCGCCCGATCTCGCGCCGCGTATCGCGCGCGCCTGGATCGAGAAGGACGCCGGGCTGTCCGACCACGCACCAGTCTGGGTCGAGCTCGAGGACGCGTGAACTTCGCTACGCTCGCTCTAGCGCTCGTCGCACAGGACGCGAGCGAGGCGCGGCCGCAGGCGGAGGTGATGCGCATCGCGGTCGCACCGCGCGTTGACGGTCGCCTCGACGAAGCGTGTTGGCGCGAGGCGCCTGTCATCGGCCCCTTGCGGCAGATGACGCCGCTCGTCGACGCGGATCCCACCGAGGACACGGAGATCCGTCTCGTTCACGACGGGCGCGCACTGTACTTCGGGATCCGCTGCTTCGATCGTGATCCGGACGGCATCGTGGCGACCTTGAGACAGCGCGACGCCGATCTCGACCCCGACGACCGTATCGAGATCTTGCTCGACACGTTCCGTGATCGCCGCAACGCCTACTTCTTCCAGATCGGCGCGGCTGGATCGATCGGCGACGCGCTGACGTCGAAGAACGGCGGCGGTTTCAAGAAGGCCTGGGACGGCATCTTCGACGGCGCTGCCGTGATCGACGAGTTCGGTTGGTCGGCCGAGATCGAGATCCCGTTCGCCACGATCGCATTCGATCCCGATGATCCCGTGTGGGGCTTCAACGTGAACCGCTGCATCAAACGGAAGGAGGAGTTCGCGCGCCTCGCCGCGCATACGCAGGACTCGAGCTTCTTTCGCATCGCGCAAGGCGCCGATCTCCGCGGCCTCGTCGGTGCCGAGCAGGGGATCGGCCTGGACATCGTTCCGTTCTTCGTCGCGCGCGCGGACGACGAGCGCGGTGACGCGGCTTCGATCACGGGGCAACCGGGCCTCGACGCGAGTTGGCGCATCACGCCGAGCCTGCAGGCCGCGTTGACGATCAACACGGACTTCGCCGAGACCGAGGTCGACGATCGCCAAGTGAACCTCACGCGCTTTCCGCTCTTTTTCCCTGAGAAACGGGACTTCTTCCTCCAGGACGCGGGGATCTTCGACTTCGCGGACCTCGAGTCGAACGTGCTCCTGCCGTTCTTCAGCCGTCGCATCGGTATCGATGGATCGGGTGGCGAAGTGCCGATCCTCGCGGGCGCGAAGCTCACCGGTCGCGCCGGCGATTGGAGCCTGGGCTTCCTCGACGTCGAGACGGGAGCGACGAACGACATCGAGGACCAGAACCTGGGCGTCGCGCGGATGGCCTACAACGTCGGCGAGCAATCGACGATCGGCGTGATCGGCACGGTCGGCGATCCGACTGGCGCGACGACGTCATCGACGTACGGCGCCGACGTGAACCTCGGGACGGACGCATTCCTCGGAGAGAAGAACCTGCAATCGTCGACGTGGTTCTTGCGCACGGACGATGGATCGGACGACGGCGACGACATGGCGTTCGGGACTTCGCTGCGCTATCCGAACGACTTGCTCTCGCTGGGAGCGTCGTTCGCGGAGATCCAGGAGGACTTCGATCCCGCGCTGGGCTTTGCGCCGCGGACGGGTGTCCGTCGATGGAGCGCGAACGCCGAACTGGAGCCGCGACACGAAGGCGCGATCCGTCGCACGCAGTACTCGATCGACGTGACCGCGGTCACCGACCTCGACGACGAACTCGAGAGCGGCGCCGTCACGGTTCAACCCTTGGGGCTGCAGTTCGACTCGAACGACACGGTGTCCCTGGAGTTCGAAGGCGATCGTGAACGCCTCGATGAACCGTTCGAGATCCGCGACGGGGTCGTGATCGCGCCGGGCGAGTACGACTTCGGCCGCGCGCGACTTGAAGTCGAGACGTCCAACGCACGCGAACTCTCGGGTTCCGCCACGCTCGACACGGGCACGTTCTACGACGGGACGCGCACCGACGCGATCGTCGCGACGTCGTGGCGTCCGAGCGCGCTGCTCAACGCGAACCTCTCGTACCAACGCT
>JAYTBY010000046.1:0-11151 GCA_043736755.1 Planctomycetota bacterium
CGCGCGTTCAGCGCCGAGTCTCCCGGCGAACTCGACGCTGCGTTGGAGCGGCTGGCACGGCGTGGGTTGGAGGGGCTCGTCCTCGATCTGCGCGGAAACCCGGGTGGGATGCTGATCTCGGCCGTGAAGACGGCGTCGCGATTCGTCGCGAGTGGCGAAATCGTGCGCACGCTCGGCCGCCGCGATCGCGTAGTCCACGAGGCCAGTTCGGAGCTGGCCCGCTGGTCGGACCTCGCGCTCGTCTGCTTGGTCGACGAGGGCTCGGCCAGCGCCGCCGAGGTGCTCGCCGGCGCACTCCAGGATCATCGCGCGGCCGTTCTCGTAGGGATGCCGACGTTCGGGAAAGGCGCCGTTCAGACCATTCACCGCCTCGCGGATGCGACCGGCGCGATCAAGGTGACGACCTCCCGTTACGAGACGCCAGCGGGTCAAGAAATCGACCGGCCCGAAGGCGGATCGGCTCACGGGCTGATCCCCGACGTGGTCGTCGAGGTCGACCCCGACGTGCAGCGCGCCGTCTACGAGTTCCTACAGCGCAACAGCCCACCGGAACGCTGGCGTGAAGCGCTCCTCGAGTGGGAACGAGCCGAGGGCGCGAGCTTCGTGCCCGTACATCCGCCGGACCCGCAGCTCGAAGTCGCGTGCGCGCTCCTGGCCGGACGGCGCCCCGGGCCGGAGCGACTGGCGCGCGTTCCATGACAGCGGGTTCGGCGCACGAACTCGTCCTCGGCATCGAATCCTCCTGCGACGAGACCGCTGCGGCGCTCGTGCGCGGAGGACGCGAGGTCCTATCGTCCGTCGTGCACAGCCAGGCAGCGGAACACGCGCGCTACGGCGGCGTCGTGCCTGAGATCGCGGGGCGCTCGCACCTCGCGCAGATCTTGCCGGTGATCGATGCGGCGCTCGCGCAAGCAGCCGTGACGCTCGACGATCTCGATGCGGTCGCTGTCACGACGAGACCGGGGTTGATCGGATCGTTGCTCGTGGGCCTTTCAGCCGCGAAAGCGCTGGCCTGGGCGAAGCGGAAGCCCCTCATCGGCGTGCACCACATCGAAGCCCACGTGTACTCCGCGGCGATGGAGCGCGCGGACTCGCCCTGGCCGTGCGTCGCGCTCGTCGTCTCGGGCGGACACACGGCACTCTATCGCGCACGCTCACCGCTCGAACTCGAGCGTCTCGCTTCGACGCGCGACGACGCGGCCGGCGAGGCGTTCGACAAGGTCGCGGCGATCCTTGGGCTCGGATACCCGGGCGGCCCGAGCGTGAGCCGTCTCGCGGAACGCGGCGATCCGCGACGCTTTGCCTTCCCGCGGTTCCGTGCCAAAGACGGGTCGCTCGGATTCTCGTTCAGCGGGCTGAAGACCGCAGTGCTCTACCACGTGCGTGGACAGGACGCGACGCGGGCCACGCCGAAGGCGGAAGAGATCCCGGATCGCGAGCACATCGCTGCGTCGTTCGAAGCCGCGGTCGTCGACGTGCTCGTCGAGGAGACGTTGCGTGCTGCGCGACGTGAACGCGCACGAATCGTGCTGGTCGCCGGCGGAGTCGCCTGCAATCGTCGGCTGCGCGTCGAGATGACAGCGCGCGCAAGTGGCGCAGGAATCGAGGCCGTATTCCCCTCGCCCGCGTACTGCACGGACAACGCGGTGATGATCGCCGGGCTCGGTTGGGAACACCTGCGCGCTGGGCGCGTGGCCGGCCTCGCGGCGGACGCTGCCTCGAGCTGACAGCCCGATTCACACTCCGCGCCGGACCTGAGGTAGAATCGAGGACATGAGGCCGCCCCTGACCCGCGCGTTCCTTCTCGCTCCCCTCGGTCTAGTGACCGCCGCCAACGCGACGGACTTCGTCGTCGACGACGACGCCGGACCTGGAGTCGACTTCACCACGATCCAAGCAGCAGTCGACACGGCGCAATCGGGTGACCATGTGCGCGTCCGATCGGGGACCTACGCGGGTTTCGTCGTCGACGGGAAGTGGCTCGTCGTCGCCGAGGAACCGGGTGCCGACGCGCTCGTCACGGGGCGAGTGCTCGTTCGCAACGCGCCGATCACTGGCGGCGTTCAAGTTATCGGCCTCCGGATCGAACCCTCGACGGCCCCCGGCGGAGCCTCGCTCGAGATCGGCCCGAGCATCGGACACGTCACCCTCTCACGTTGCACGATGCGCGGATGGAACGCGGCGAGCCCCTTGGCCGCGATGCGTGTGACCGACGCCCAGCGCGTGCTCCTCCACGACTGCTCGGCGAACGGAGGCCATGCTGCGGCCGTGAACTCGTCGAGCGTCGGCGCTCCGGGCATCGAGGTCTCGACCTCGTCCGTCGAATTGCACGGGTGCACGACCACGGGCGGTCGCGGCGGTTCGAACTGGGACGGCTCGGACAACGACACGCTCTTCGACGGACAGCTTGGTGGAGCGGGCTTGCGGATCGCGAGCGGTGGCGCTCACGCCGAGCGATCGACGTTCGTCGGTGGACTCGGCGGCGACTCCTCCTCGCATGTCTTCGACATCCGCTGCGCGGGCGACGGCGGCAGCGGGGTCCTCGTCTGGGGCGGCACCTTCGCGCACTACGTGAGCACGTTCACGCCCGGCGCAGGCGGGATCGATCCGAGCATCTGGTCGTGCAACGGAGCACCGGGCGCGCCGATCTCTCCGGTCGGGGTCGCTACGGAGCCGGGTCGCACGCCGATCTGCTTCGGGATCTTCGACGTGTGCCCCTGCGGCAACGAGGGACACGGCGCAGCGGGCTGCGAGAACTCGTTCGGCGGTGGCGGGGCGCTCCTCGACCTCGTCGGATCCGCGAGCCTCGCGAACGACACCCTGACGCTTGACGTCGAGAGGCTCGGCCCCACCGCGCCCGCGCTCTTCTTCCAGGGCACGGTGATCCAGAACGCCGGCTCGGGCAGCCCCTTCGGTGACGGCCTCCGTTGTGCGGCGGGTTCGGTGATCCGTCTCGGCTCGCGCGCTGCATCGGGAGGTGCCTCGCAGTTCGGGTTCGCGACGGGCGACGTGCCGATCTCCATACGTGGCCAGATCGCGGCGCCGGGCACGACGCGCATCTACCAGGTCTGGTACCGGAACTCGGCTCCCTTCTGCACGGCGTCCACTTCGAACCTGTCCAACGGCTTCGAAGTGCGCTGGGACGCCTGATCGATCCCGCAGATCCAGCGCGAAAGGGCGGCCACACCGGTATCCTCTTCGCGCTTTGATCCAGGACGTCCAGAACCTCTTCGAGTCCGTCGAGCGCGGCGAAATACCGGCCGAGACCGCGCTCGCGCGATGGAAGGGCTTGGCCGTACGCGATCTCGGTCACACGCAACTCGACGTGGATCGCGAAGCGCGCTGCGGTGCGCCGGAAGTCGTCTTCGGCGCGGGTAAGACGCCCGCCCAGATCATCGATGTGGCGCGCGCGTTGCTCGATGCGCACGGCCGGTTCCTGGCGACGCGCGTGTCGCACGACGGTGCCCTGGAACTCCTCAGCGCGATCCCCGACGCAATCCATCACGAACGTGCGTCGTGCGTCACCGCGGATCGACGCGAGAAGACCGTGCTCCGCGGCCAGGTCCTCGTCGTCAGCGCCGGCACGTCCGACGAGCCCGTCGCCGAGGAAGCCGCGATCACGGCGCGCTTCGTCGGGGCGCGTGCGGACGTGCTGCGCGACGTCGGCGTCGCGGGGCTGCACCGACTGCTCGCGCACCAGGACGATCTGCGATCCGCCGACGTGCTCGTCGTCGTCGCCGGCATGGAAGGTGCTCTGCCCAGCGTCGTCGGCGGCCTCGTCGACGTGCCCATGATCGCCGTGCCAACGTCCGTCGGCTATGGCGCGTCCTTCGGCGGCCTCGCGGCGTTGCTCGCCATGCTGAACTCGTGCGCGGCCGGTGTCACGGTCGTGAACATCGACAACGGATTCGGGGCTGGATTCGCCGCGGCACGAATCGCCGCGCGGACGAGGAGATCTTGACCATGAGCGGTGGAAAAGCCTGGATCGCGCTGGAATCGGGCCTCGTTCTCGAAGGTCGCTCGGTCGGAGCGCGCGGCGAGAAAGGCGGCGACCTCGTCTTCAACACATCGATGACGGGCTATCACGAGATCCTCACGGATCCGAGCTACTCCGGTCAGGTCGTGATCATGACCTACCCGTTGATGGGCAACTACGGCGTCGCGGACGAGGACGCCGAGAGCGCCGCCGCTTGGGCCGAGGCGTTCGTGATGCGCGAGATGTCGGCGGTCCCGAGCAGTCACCGCTCGACGCGATCCCTACCGCAGTGGCTCGCCGATCAGGGCGTCGTTGCGATCGAGGGGATCGACACCCGCAAGTTGACGCGCATCGTGCGCGACGTCGGTTCGTTGCGCTGCATCGTGTCGACGATCGACGGTGACCACGACTCGCTGCTCGCGAAAGCGCGCGCGACGCCGTCGACGGATGGTCGCGACTTGACGGTCGGGGTGACCTGCCGCGCGCCGTACGCGTGGACCGAGGGCTACGAGGCCTCGTATCCCGGCCTCGAGAGCGCGATCGAGGGCCCGCGCTTCCGCGTCGTCGCCTACGACTTCGGCGCGAAACGCAACATCCTCCGCAGCCTGGTCCACGACGGCTTCGACGTCACCGTCGTGCCCGCGGGAACGAGTGCCGATGACGTGCTCGGCATGGATCCCGACGCGATCTTCCTCTCGAACGGACCGGGCGATCCGGCGGCTGTGAAGCCCGCGATCGCGGCGATGGACAAGCTCGTCGGGAAGAAACCGATCTTCGGCATCTGCCTCGGCCACCAGATCCTCTCGATCGTGCTCGGCGCGAAGACGCACAAGATGCCGTTCGGCCACCACGGCGCGAACCACCCGGTGCGCGACGTCGTCACGGGCCGCGTCGAGATCACCTCGCAGAACCACTCGTATGCCGTCGATCCGGCGACGATGCCGAAGGGCCTCGAGGTCACGCACGTGAACCTGAACGATGGCTCGGTCGAGGGCATGCGCTCGACGAAGGCGCCGGTCTTCAGCGTGCAGTACCACCCCGAAGCGGCGCCCGGGCCGCTCGACAGTGCGCACTTGTTCCGGCGGTTCCGAGCCCTGGTCGAGGGCTCGCGGAAGACGTCAGTCGGCGCCCCGGGCTAGGCGCGACCTCGCTTGCTGCCGTTGGAACCCCTTTCGGGGTGAGATCTTGAGGCTGGTTGATTCTAGCTAGCTAGATCTAGCTAGAATGGGGCCGTCTCGGTCCGAGGAACTCTCTCATGGCCAGCGATCCCAAACCCGCCACCGCGTTCGGTGTCTTCGAAGCGAAGAACCGTCTTTCAGAACTCCTCGACCGCGTCGAGCGCGGCGAATCGATCCTCATCACGCGACACGGTCGCGCGATCGCCCATCTCGTGCCCGCGAACGCACCGCGTGACCAAGCTCGCATCGAGCGTGCGATCGAAGGCCTCCGCGAGCTCCGAAAAGGCACGAGCCTAGGTGGACTCACGATCCGTGAGCTGATCGACGAGGGTCGAAAGTGAGGATCGTCCTCGACGCGTCGACCTTCCTCGCCTGCTGCTTTCCCGACGAGCGGGACGACGCGAGCGAACGTCTCTTCGAGACGACGCGCGAGCACGACCTGATCGCCCCCGATCTCCTGGTGCTCGAGTCGGCGAACGCGCTCACGGTCGCGGTTCGAAGAGGGCGGATGTCACCGGCAAGCCGCATCCGTTCGTTCGAGATCCTCAGTGACCTCCAAGTCGAACTCCTTCGACTCGAACCCGAAGACATCTCGCGCATCCTCGAGCTCGCCGACGCGCACGGATTGTCGGCCTACGATGCGACCTACCTCCAGTTGGCCGTCGATCTCGACAGCCCTCTCGCGACCCGAGATGGGAAACTCCGCGCGGCCGCGGCGAGATTGGGCCGGCTGTTCGAGCCCTGACGCACGTCTGCGATCTACATCAATGACGCCGGGTCCACGTCGACGATCGTGCGCGGCCGCGCACTTGCCTCGGACCACGCGAGCAATCGATCGCGCAGCTTCGCGAGCGCGGGTGATCCCGCCGGCGCTTTGATCAGCAGGTGACGTCGGAATCGGCCCCGCAGTCGCGCGATCGGGGCTTCGGCGGGGCCGAGCAGCACTGCGCCGTCCGTCACGAGCGGTCGCAGCTCCGCAGCGCACGCGCGTGAGCCTTCCTCGGCGCGCGCTTCGTCCTCGTCCTCGAACACGGCGCGCAAGAGGCGTCCGAACGGCGGATAGCCGAGCTCTTGTCGCATGCGCATCTCGCTGGCCGCGAAGCCCTCGAAGTCGTGGCGTGAAGCGAATGTGATCGCTGGATGCGCGGGCGTCACGGTCTGCACGACGATGCGACCCTCGATGTCGCCTCGACCCGCGCGACCGGACACTTGCGCAAGCAATTGGAACGTGCGCTCGGCCGCGCGCGGGTCGGGTTGGTGCAGCGACGAATCGGCCGACACGATGCCGACGAGCGTCACACGCGGGAAATCGAGTCCTTTTGCGATCATTTGCGTGCCGACGAGAACGTCGACCTCGCCGCGACCGAAGCGGTCGAGCACGAGCTCGTAGTCCTCGCGCCGCACCATCGTGTCCGAGTCCATGCGCGCCACGCGCACGCCGGGCACGAGGCGGGACAGCGTGCTCTCGATCTTTTCGCTACCCGAGCCGAGGAAACGCAGCTTGGGCGCCGTGCAGCTCGGACATTGCTTGGGCGGCGAGATCTCCTCGCAGCACGAATGGCACACGAGGCGATCGATACGGCGGTGGTACGTCAGCGCGACGTCGCAGTTCGCACAACGCACGGTCTCGGCGCACGCCGGGCACCACAGGACCGGCGCGTAGCCGCGGCGATTCTGGAACAGCATCGACTGCTCGCCGCGCTCATGGCCGCGACGCAAGAGCTCGAGGAGTCTGCGCGAGAACAGCGGTGCTTCCCCCGCTTCGCGCGGTTCCGAGCGCAGATCCACGATTTCGACCTTGGGCATCGGACGCGTGCCGATCCGCGAGGAGAGCTTCAGGTGCCGATAACGGCCCGTGCGCGCGTTGTGCCAACTCTCGAGCGACGGCGTGGCGGATCCAAGAATGCACACCGCATTGGCATCGCGTGCGCGAACGACTGCGACGTCGCGCGCGTGGTAGCGCGGCGTGGATTCCTGCTTGAACGAGGGCTCGTGCTCTTCGTCGACGACGACGACGCCGAGGTCGGGAACAGGCGCGAAAATGGCCGATCGCGCGCCCACGACGACGCGCACTTCGCGCCGACGCACCGCGAGCCATTCATCGCGCCGTCGTGCATCGCCCATACGGCTGTGCAAGATCGCCACGCGGCCGAAACGCGAGCGGAACCAACCGACAGTCTGCGGTGTCAGCGAGATCTCGGGCACGATCACGATCGCTCCGCGGCCGAGCGTCAGCGCGTGCTCGATCACGCGCAAGTAGACCTCGGTCTTCCCGCTGCCGGTGACCCCTTGCAGGAGGAACGTCGCGTACTGCGCTGCTGCAACCGAGGTCGCGATCTCGGTGACCGCTCGTTCCTGATCGGGCGAGAGGACCGCGGGGCGCTCGCGCGACGGCGCCGGACCCGCGAGCGGATCGGTCGCGACTTCGTGGAGCTCCACGCGCGCCAATCCCTTGCGCACGAGCCACTGCGCGTACGCGGTCGACAAGTTCGCGCGCTTGCACACCTCGCGCGTCTCGATCGGCGCGCCGAGATCGAGCAGCACGCGCAGCAACCGATGGTGTCGCGGATTCGACTTCTCGATTTGCCCGAGTTGATCGATGCCGACGCCATCCGCGGCGCCGATCCACGGGATGCGGCGTGCTCCTCCCTCGCGCTTCAACGCGGACGGAAGGATCGCGGAGAGAGCTTCGCCCCACGAACACCCGTAGTAGGCCGCCATCCAACGCGCGAGTTCGACGAGCTTCAGGTCGACGAGCGGTTCTTCGTCGAGCACCGCTGCGATCGGACGCACTCGGCCGCGCACCGGTCCTTCCGTGCGCAGCGCCGTGACGACGCCGACCTCGCGCTTCGGCCCGAACGGAACGGCGACGCGCACGCCGGGTGCGACGGACGCCTCGAACTCGGGCGGAATGCCGTAGGTGAACTCGTTGCGAACGGGCCGGTTCAGCGCGACGTCCGCGAACATGCGGAACGCGGCGACCGCGGGCGCGGAATCAGCCGGCGCTTCACTTCCCCGCCGCCGCGGAGCCTTCGTGCTCTTCGTCGCGGCTCCCTCTTCGGGCTCCGCGAACGAGAATCGCGCCGTGAGCTCCCCTTCGCCGGTCATCCGCGCAGTGTCTCACGGACACGCGCACGGCGTCGCCTGGCAGCGCGGACAACCGCTGCCGTACTTCTTTCGAGCGGCCGCTTCGAGATCGATGCCCGACATCGAAGCCATCGTCGTGAGCCACGCCAGGACGTCGGCGAACTCCCCCTCGAGCTCGACCTGGCGATTCCGGCGCAGCGCGCGCGTCAATTCGCCGACCTCCTCGCCGAACCACATGTGCGTCGCTGGCAGGCCGCGGGCCCGGTCCCGCGCGCCGTAGATGGCCTCGATGAGCTTCTGGAACTCCGCGATCTCCACGGTCAGCTCCTACGCGCGATCGAGACGATGGAGATATCACTCGGGAACGCGGTCTCGCCGGCATAGTTGCGCAAGTCGGACTCGAGCTTCGCGAGCAATGCGTCGGTCGCTAGCCCTGAGTTCTTCAGCACGAGCTTGTAGAAGGCTTTTTCACCGATCTCCGCGCCGGCCGAATCGACGACGCGGACCGGTCCCGTGTTCGCGAGGAGCAGCCGATCACCCGGCTCGAGCGCGACTTGCACGATCTGCAACGTGCGGTCGAAGACGGGTCCCTTGTCGAAGCCCAACGCGATGCCTTCGGGCTGCACGAGTCGAATCGACTTCTCGGCGGCGGAATAACGCACGAGCGGCATCTTGTGTCCGGCGCACGCGACCGTCGCGCGACCTTCAACGGGATCGACGAGCACGTAGAGCGCCGTGACATACATCCCGCGACGAACGTCGCGCGCGAGCTCGCGGTTCACGCGCTGGAGTGCCGCAGCGACATCGGCTCCGCGTGACAGTTCGACTCGCAAGTACGACCTAGCGATCGCGCCGATCATCGCGCCCGGGATGCCGCGACCCGAGACCTCGCACACGAGGAGCCCGACCTTGCCGCCTTCGAGCTGGACGAACTCGTAGAAATCACCGCCCGGCGTGGGCGAATCGATGTGCAGCGCACCGAGGTCGTACCCTTGAATCGCGGGTGTCGATTCCGGCACCAAGGCCTCGCGCACTTCGGCGGCGAGGGCGAGCTCGCGCTCGCGCTTGTTGAGCTCGCGCTCGGCGTCCTGCGCGGCCTCGAGGTTGCCAGCCATGCGGTCGATCGACTTCGCGAGCAACATGACTTCGCCGCCGGAACGCACGCGCGTCCTGTGGCGCAGATCGCCGCGACTGATCTGCGCGATGTCGTCGACGATCATCTCGAGCGGACGCGAGACCGCGTTGCCCACGAGGTAAGCGACGAGCGCACCGACGAGGATGACGGCCAGCGTGACTCCGAGAATCAGGCCGAAAAGCCCCTCGCCCGCTTGATCCTTCGTCTTGGCCGAGACAACGAGCGGCGGGACGGTCGACTTCCACTGGTAGAGGTAGCCGTCCTGGTCGAAATTCGGTCCGTAGCGGACTTCGCGACGCTTCACATCGCCGCCTTCGAACTCCGGCATCGGCCGATTCTCGACGGAATGCGCGGCCTCGAGCCGCGCCTTCGACGCATCGGGACCGAGACCGCGCATCGCGCGATCGTGATCGTCCGCGAGTTGTTCGAGGAGCGGGCCTTGGTTGCGCACCGCTGCGACGAACGCATCCTCCTGGATCTTGGACGCCGCCTCCGTCACGCGCGAATAGAGGAACGCGCCGGCAGCGAGCATCACGACACCGAGCACGACGCTCATCGTGATCGCGAAGCGGGACGCGAGACGCGCCCCGGACAACTTCATGTCGGATCCAGGCTTCTGTCGGGCCACGTCAGTTGCTCCTCAAACGGTCCAAGGAAGTTCGGGGAACAGGAGTCGCGCCGGGATCATCACGGCGATGAGGCCCCAGAATCCCGCGGCGACATCGTCGAGCAGGATGCCGTGACCGCCGCCGACGTGCTCGAGCTGACGCGCGGGCGGCGGCTTGACGATGTCGAAGAAGCGGAAGACGAAGAACGCGACGGCGAGTGCGAACGGGCTCGGCCCCTTCATCCACGCGACGGTGATCAAGTAGCCTATGACCTCGTCGACGACGAAGATCCCGGGGTCCTTCTTGCCGGCGTACTTCTCCGACCACGGACCAAGCGGCAGAGTGATCGCGTACAGCGTGACGCACACGACCAGGGCCCAGATCGGAAAGTTCGCCGTGCTGGCGAGGAGCCACGCGACCAGGACGCCGCCGAGAGTCCCCACGGTTCCGGGCGCGAACGGCGAGCAGCCCAGGAAGCCGAACGAGACGATCGCGAGCTTGGCCCGGTTCGCCCAACGCCCTCCCGGCGGCGGAGGAGCGTTCGGAACGCTGACGTTCGCGCGCGCCTTCCCCACGATCGCGTCCTTGATGCTGCTCAACTCGTGGTCTCCAACAAGTACCGCCGCGTGCGCATGAGGTACGCGAGGGCCGAACCAACCGACGTGAGCAGCGTGAGCCACACGAACACGTGCGCGACCGACGCCCAGAATTCGTGCGCGGACGGCGAGAACTCGAACGCGTGGATGCCGAGCACGGCGCCGACGGCGATGCACTGCGCGAACATCTTGACCTTGCCGAACCAGTCGGCGGGCAGCGTTCCCCCGCGGCTCTCGACGTAGCCGCGCACTGCGGTGACGAGGAACTCGCGCGCCAGGATCACGACGACGATCCAGGCCGGGAACCACGGCCGCGACCAGGGCATGACGGCCAGGAAGACCATCGTGCCCATGACGAGCACCTTGTCGACGAACGGGTCGGCGATGCGACCGAACGCAGTGACGTGGTTGCCGCGCCGCGCGAGCCAACCGTCGAGCACGTCGGACGCGGCCACGATCACGAACGCCCAGAACGCCCAACGGATCCACGAGCGATCGAGCGGGACCTGAGAGGCTTCGCGGTTGCCCTCGGCGGCCAGGATCGCGAACACGCCGAGGGCGCCGAGGAATC
>JAYTBY010000047.1:0-2262 GCA_043736755.1 Planctomycetota bacterium
ACGCGGGTTCGTTGTGACCCTAGGGAGGAGCGCCGACGCCGCAGGGATGCCGCAAGCGGGGTGAATATTGAAACGAACTTCGGGATCACCCCACTAGCGGCGCCCCTTCACGACGCGAGAGCCCGTAAATCGTCTGAGGTTCGTCAGCCGGTCGGCGCGGAGTCGGACAACACGCCGATCGGGAACGGCAGCTCGAGGCTCTCGTCATGCAGGCGAGCGCTTTCCAAGAGCAGTTGGATCACGTTCAGGCGCACGTCGTCCGAGCGACTGAGCTGCTTGCCCTCTTCGAATTGGTAGGTCGAGTCGGTCGCCGAGAACATGCGATTGAAGATGTGCTGGACCTGATCGCGCAAGGCTTGGTGAAGGTCGTGCGCCGCGACGAGATTCGCGGCGAGGAGCCAGGCACCGAGTGGTTCCTTCCGTTCGCGCGCGGTCGCGATCGCTTCGGCCAAGTCGTGCGCGTCGAGCGCGCCGCGAGTCATGAGGATCTCGCCGAGTCGCCAGCCCGGCGGCGGGCGGTCACTCTGCGCGTAGACGATGCGACCGGCTTGGAGCTCGAACAGAAAGCGCTCGCGCGCCGTCGTGACCCACAGGAGACCTGACTTCGCGAGGTTCGAGAGCAACCCGAGGATCTCGACGACCAGGATCGATTTCCCGTCGCCGAACAGGCTCGCTTCGAGCGGGCTGACCGGTTTCGTCGCGAACGACGACTTGGCCGTGTGCGTCTTCGGCAGCGGCGCACCCGGCACGTCGGACAGGAAGTCGAGCGCGCCGTCGAGATGCGTGTGCAGCGCGTTCGTGGCTGCCGGATTGCCGGCCGAGTCGCCGTTGGAGTTGGAGGCGTTCGTCATGGAGGTGAGACGTCGGTCCTTCGGCACACATCGGCCTTCGACTGGAACCCATTCCTTGTCGGCGGCAACCCGCTCACGCTCGTGGGGGTCGCGGGGCCTGATCTCGGCGCTGCGATCGGCGGGAGCCGCTCGGCAGCCTTCGCGCTCGAATCCTGACCCGCGCGGCGCACCGTGTCGCACGGGGTCGCATCGTGTCGCATCGTTTCGCATCGTTTCGCCCCGTGCCGCGCGGGGTCGCACCGGCCCGCACCGTGTCGAGTGCGCAACGAGGCGCGACACCGCGGCCGCTTCCGTCAGAGCGGAAACGCGCCGTCGCCGGGCGTCGCGTGCCCGAGCCGCTCCGCGACCGCGATGAAGCGGTTGTATTGGCGCCGCAGGTGCAACGGAACTTCCGCGTACACGTCCTCGACGAGCGTCTTGAGAGCCATCTTCGGAGCCGCTTCTTGCACGTGGATCTCGGCGTCGATCTCGGCCGTGAGTTCAGCCTCGATGCTCGCGCGTTCACCCTTCGTGACGAGACCTTGCTGCAGAAGAACGGCCTCGAACCGATCGAGTGGATCCTTCGCGGCCCACGCCGCGACTTCGGCGTCGTCGCGATACTTGGTCGGATCGTCAGAGCTCGAGTGCCCGAGCATGCGGTACGTCTTCAGGACGATCAGCGACGGCTGCCCCTTGCGTGCAAGCTCATGCGCCTCGCGCGACGCCTGAAGGCACGCGAGCACGTCGTTCCCGTCGACGTCGCGACCCGGCATGCCGTACGCAGCGGCCTTGTCCGCGAAACTCTTCGCTGCAGTCTGCTTCGCGGAGCACACGGAGATCGCCCACCCGTTGTCGATGCACACGAAGTAGCACGGTGCCTTCCACACCGCGGCGAAGTTCATCCCGCTGTGGAAGCCGTTCGAGCTCGTCGCGCCGTCGCCGAAGTACAGCGCGTGGACCTCGTCGATTCCGCGCTGTTTCGCTGCGAACGCGGCGCCGACGCCGTGCACGATCTGCGTGCCGATGACCGACGACCAGCTCGGGTAGTTCGTCCCCTTGTGCTGGAAGTGGTTGCACATCTGGCGCCCCTTCGCCGTGTCGTTGCTGTTGCAGTACATCTGCGCGACGTACTCCGCGAGCGGCAGACCGCGCATGACGGCCGCACCACCTTCCCGCAGACCCGACCACAACCAGTCGGTTGGTCGCAATGCGAAAGCCGAGCCGACGAGCGCCGCCTCGAGCCCCTTCGCTGTGCCGACGAAACCGACGCGGCCCGCGCGCTGGAGCTTGAGCATGCGCTCGTCGAGCACGCGCACGCGCAGCATGTGGCGGAACAGCGTGCGCGAAACCTCGGGGCCGGGATCAAGCTGCGCCGGCTTGCTGCCGCCACGCTCACGGGTCGGATTGGTTTGTGCGCTCACGGTACGAGCCG
>JAYTBY010000048.1:0-2261 GCA_043736755.1 Planctomycetota bacterium
GGGAGTCGGGTCCATCGTCGATTTCGAACTGTACCGCATCGTCGGGCCCGAACCTGAGCGCCGAATGGGCACCTTCGGTCGAGCGAGGAGTCCCGGCGAATCACAGTGTCACGACGAGGCGCTTGTCGCTTCTCCACCTGCGGTGGCACGCACGGCCCCGGTCACGACTTGCAGTCGGCCCCGCACTCGACCACCGTCTCGCACGTAGATCCATCGTCGCTCGTGCACGTGATGCGACAGCGACCGTCCGGGAGGCACTCGACGTCCACGTCGCACGGGCCGGTCGTGCACTTCGAGGCGCCGCAGGGTTCGTCGCACTCGATCACGAACTCGCACTGGGAGCCGTCGTCCGAGGTGCACGTGACGACGCAGGTCCCGTCGGGGCGGCATTCGGCGCGCGCTTCGCATTCGCCGCTACAGCGCGAGCCCGGTGCGTGGATCCCGTCGGCGGATCCGATGGCGTAACGGTTCGAAGAGGTACATGCGGCGAGGGAAGCGAGGCAGGCGATGATCAGGGTGCGCATGGTGATTCTGTTTCGCGCGTCGAGCGCGCATGTTGCGTGGTGGATCGGAGTTCGTCCGTCGAGCGGACGCTGAATTGGACCGGCGACGCATTCGATTCCTTCCGTCGTCATCGATTCGTCGGCGCGCAGCACGTCGAGAGCAACTTGTCGACTTGTTCGGGGCTCAGGTGACGGCGCACGGTGAGCAACGACTCGACGCACGCGGCGAGCGACTGGGTGCGAAGCGCTCCGGCTTCGGTGGCGAGCGTTCGGGCGCGCTCGGGTTCGATCGCGGGCGAGGCGAGAAGCGCGAACAACTCGGCCGATTTCGCGTCGGCAACCGCGTCGAGGCGCGCGCTCTCGCGGCAAGCATTCGCGCTCCACTCGGCGAGCGGCATGCGCTGATCCGGCGTGAGGTCGAGAGCCGACAATGCCTCCGCACATCCCGAGGGATCGCAGGCGGCTGGACCGCACGCCGGATCGGCTCGACTCCGCGTGAACGTGTCGCGCGCGTTCCAAGCCAAGCTCGCCGCGAGCGCGCCGCCCAGGATCCATGTCGTCAGTTGGTTCGTCATCGTCGTTCCTCCGTAGCTTTTGCGAGCAGCGCGAGCAGTTGAAGCTCCGGCGCGCCCTCGACGCGAGTTCGATCCGCCTCGGGATCGCGCAGCACGGCGAACGGATCGTCGTGACGCGCTTCGGTCGCCGCCGACGCGCGATTCCAGGACTCCAGGGCGCAGAGCGCACCCAACGCAGCGCCGAACCCGAGCAGGATTCCAGCTGCGCGCATGAGCCCGACGGGCCAGCGCACGAGACGACGCGGAGTATCGATGCGCGCGTGGATCGCAGGCCAGAGGTCCGCGGTGGGCTCGGCCGCAAGGGCCCGAAGCTCACGCCGCATCCGCACGAAGCCATCGTCATGAGCACGACACGGCTCGCACTCGCGAGCGTGTCTCGACGCCAGCGGCGTGGACTCGACCGCGACCTCCCACGCATCACTCATGGCGCGGTGCCGGCGGCAGTTGATCGGAAGATCGGTCTCGATTCGCTCGTGGTTCATCGTGTGCGCTCCCCGGCCGGAATCCGCGCGTCGATCCGGTCGGCCAGCTCGATCCAACGCTCTCGTGCCCGTCCGAGTCGCGACATGACCGTGCCCACGGGAACTTGGAGGACCGCAGCGATCTCCTCGTAAGCGAGACCGTCGATCTCGCGCAGCACGATCACCGTCCGGTGTTCGTCAGACAACCGCTCGAGCCGCTCGAGCACGGCGCGCCGCGCATCCTTCGTCGCGGCTGCATCGAACGGTCCCGGCGTGAGGTCGGCGACGCGGTTCGTCTCGTGGTCCAGGTGCCCGACGGCCGCGCGCACGCGCCGCTTTTCGAGCAGATTGAGGCAATGATTCACGGCGATCCTGTGCAGCCAGGTCGAGAGGCGCGCGGAGCCGCGGAACTGTCCCGCGCGTTCACGCACCTTGAGGAACACGTCCTGGACCGCGTCCTCGGCTTCCTGGCGATCGCCGAGCAGTCCGAGACTGACGCGCTGGATGCGCGCACCGTGCTCGCGGTACGCGCGCTCCAACGCGGCGACGTCGCCGCGCGCCAAGCGCTCGAACTCGGCGGCGTCCAGGTCGTGGGCATCCAAGGGGAGGGCAACGGATGGCGCCCTCGAATGTTGGACCGGCGCCCCGTTCCGGGCATTCCGCCCGAATCCCGGTTCTCCGACGACGGCGAGGGTCCGCGCCGTTCGCCGCAGTCAGCGCGC
>JAYTBY010000049.1:0-11115 GCA_043736755.1 Planctomycetota bacterium
CCGTGCGCATCCGCGCAGTCGCCCATCCTGAATGCACCGGTCGCACCGGACGCGATCTACGTCGTGCGCACCGGAGCGAATGCCGGCATCTCGATCGTCGACTTGAACGGGTTCGGCGGAGGCACGGGCGATCCGACCTTCGACCCGACGTTCACGAACGCGGCCGAAGGTGACTCGCACTATCCCTACAACCCGAACTCGCGGTTGCAGGGCAGCTTGATGAACCCGCCGCTCCTCGGCCCGACGTCGACGATGAACGGAGGATCCGCGGGCGTCTTCACCTTGGCGCGCGACACCGATCTGTCGGACTTGCACGCGCGCGGAGTCCTCCTCGATCCGGGTGACGCGATGATCGGGCATCCGCTCGACCTCGTCGCGAGCAATGGACCCGCGCCGTTCGGCTGCACGGCCGGCGGCGGATCGTTGTGCACGGCGGACGGACTCCAACAGCTCGCGGTCTCGTGGGGCGGCGGTTCGACGCTGCATCCCGCCGGAGTCGGGCGCACACCGCTGAACGTCGCACTCGGCGCGGGCAACCCGATCTCCTTCGCGCCGCACCCGAATCCGCCGCCGATCCGAGGTCCGCCTTCGTGCACGATGCCGTTGATCCGCGCGATCGAGCCGACTTCGATCGAGACTTTTGCCGGGATCATGAACCTGCTGGTGCCCGGTGATCCGTTCGGGAATCCGTCGCTCGGCATTCCGCCCACGGGGCTGCTCGTCAACGAACAGAACGCGTTCTTCGTCGGGCCCGGCATACCGCAATCGACGGTGAGCGCGTGCTCGACCTACCAGATTCGCCAGCAAATCGGCCACTTCCTGTACGTGATCGACCACGGGAACAACGACATCGCCGTGCTGAACAGCAACACGGCCGAGGTCCTGGCGCGCATCGCGCTGCCGGATCCGACCGAGCTGGCGATGGACCCCAACTTGCGCCTGCTCGCCGTCACGAACCGCGCGACGGACAACGTCTCGTTCATCGATATCAACCCGGATTCGGCGACGTTCCACCAAGTCGTGCACACCGTTGCGGTCGGTGATGGGCCGAGCGGCATCGCGTGGCAACCCGACGACGAGGACGTGTTCGTCTGCAACGAAGCCGACAGCAGCGTGTCGATCATCGCGACGGGCGCCATGGCCGTGCGCAAGGTCGTGCGCCGCGGTCTGAATGCGCCGTCCGCCATCGCGATCACGCCGCGGCAATGGGGCATCGGTCACCAACGCGCGGTCTACTTCGCGTGGATCCTGGATCGCGCTGGCAAGGTCACGCTCTTCGAGTCGGGCCCGAACACCGTGAACGGTTGGGCTACGACGCGATCATCGGCCAGACGCGCGCGACGTTCCTGAACCCGAAAGCGATCCAGCCCGATCACGAGAAGCTCCAGGGCGCCGTGTGGATCGCGCACGAGGGTCAACTCGACGCGAGCGGGCATCCCACGGGACTCGGCGGCGGCGCGGTGACGAACCTCGTCGTCGATTCGACGTTGGTCGGCGTGGAACCGCTCAACTTCACGTCGCTCCTGACCCCGAACATGCGCAGCCTCTCGTTCCGCATCGTGCTCTCGATCGGCAGCGATCAATTGAGCGGCGTGCCGACGGACTTGGCGTCCGACAACCAGATGAACTTGGGCGCGCTGGAAAACCCGACCGGCGGCCCGGCCCGCGCGCTGGTGAACGGCAAGAACTTGTATCGCACGATGGGATCGCCCTGGAGCACGCGCGCGACGAACGACCCCACGTACTTGTTCGTGCCCGTGCGCGATCCGGTGACGGGCCTCGGTCGCGCGATCGACGTGTTCACGCTGGCGACGGGGACGCGTCTCGACGTGAACCCGTATCGGCCGGGCGTGCAGTCGATTCCGGCGCGGGGCGCGAGCCTCGCGGTCGACTACTTCCGGCAGTGAGCGGCGGGTCGAACTTCGGCACGGCGTTCGTGCGCACCCCGCTCTCTGCGCCTGTGTTTGCTGACCCCCGTTGTTCGCTCGTCAGAGAGATCCATGAGGGGTCAGGAAGTCGGCTCTCGCTTCCCTGCGAGGACGATTCTGCGCAGTCGCTCGAGCACGATCCGTGCGCGTCCTCGACCTTCCTCGCGCTCTCCGAAGTAGTCCGGCAGGGCTTCGACGAAGAACCGATCTTGTAGGCAGGCGCCGACGCTTTGTGAAACGAGCTCGCACAAGCCGCTTGGAGCTCGCGCGAACTCTTCCTCGATCTCGCGACGTCCGTCCATCACGCGGACCAAGTCCTCGAGATCGTGGCTCGCGACGAAGTCCCGCTCGCCACGCGAGGCGAACGCCTCGAGCTTCGACGCCGAGAAGTGAGGGCCGTCCCAGTGTCGAACGGTCGTCCCCGACGGCAATCGTTACGTGAGCGCGTTGCGGATCGCCGACTCGTACCAACGGTTGCTGAAGCCGAGCACTTTCTCGTCCAGAGGCATGATGTCGAGAACGAGGTCACTCAGTCGCCAGCGGCAGATGGGATCGCCCTCGCGGTCACCACGCTGGAACCCGCGTTCCGCGAGGCGCCGACCGAAACTCTCGTACTGCACGTAGGTCGCGGCCTCGACGACGAGGTCCACGTCCACCGTCGGCCTGACTTGGAGTGCCGCTGGATCCGTGATCAAGAGACCCACGCTGGCTCCACCGACGAGCGTGAGTTCGTCGATCAGCGGACCGAGACTCGCGGCAGCGGCTTCGACGAGAACGAGATTCGGATCAGGCCGCTGCGCCACGGAGGATCCTCGACTCGAGCTCCTGCAGCGCGAGCTTTCGCTCGCGCGCGCCCCCACAGCGCAACGCATCGACGAGTGCGAGCATCTCGTAGAGCGACGCGTTGCGCCGCGCCGCGGCGGGCACGCTCGGGTAGAGCGGTTCGATGGCTTGCCCGCGCGTCTCGCCCTCGGGGTCGGGCCACACGAAAGGCAAGTCCGCCCCGCTTTGCAGGAGTGCGTTCAGCGGCGCCGCGCTGTGCGCCGTCGCCATCCCCCGCGTGACGCGGCCGGGCACGGCGAAGAACGCGTAGCGCACACCATGCTCGAGGAACTCGAACAGCGCGTGGACGTTCGGATAGGGCTTTCCGTCGAGTTCCGCGCTCGGCTGGAGCAGGCCTGCGCGACTGGCGCGCATCACGGCCTTGTCGGCCTCGGAGGCGCTCAGGCCCACGGCCGCGCCCAGGTCGGCATAGGTGCGCCGGGCACCGGGCGTGCTGGCGAGCTCGAGGCAGACAAGGAGGTCCAAAGCCTTGAGTTGCATAGGGATACGCTATTCGCGAATAGGTCAAGCGTCCGCGGGGTCGAGGGCGACCGTGCCCTCGGGCAAGGCTCAGCCTCTCAAGGCGTGCACGTCGATCTCGATCGTGCTGTCCGGCTCGACTTGGAGGATGCGCGCGCCGAGTTCGGCGCCCTCGTCGTCGAGAACTCGGAGGATCGCTTCGCCCGCCGGAACCTGGACGGACCCTGCCCTGAGAAAGTGGACACCGCCGGTAGCGTGAGATACGCGAAGCTATCACGTGTCTTAGTGTGACTGACAAGCACCGCGGACCCACCCCGGGATTCGCCTATCCGTCATGCCGAAGTCGAGAGGCTCGTGATGCTCGCGTTCGCCTTGTTCGCAGCAGCGTTTCAACTCTCCGGCGTCGTTCACGTCGTCGACGCCAACGCGGGGCCCTACTTCGAGATTCAAGACGCGGTCGATGCCGCTGTCGACGGGGAGACGATCCTGGTGCGCACGGGCTCGTACCAATCATTCGTCGTGAACAACGAAACGCTCGCGATCGTCGGTGACGCCGGGGCGACGGTCCTCGTGATCGGCGCGGTGCGTGCGCGGTATCTCGCCATCGGGAAGCAACTCGTCGTGCAGAACCTCGAGGCCCGGGGAATGGACACCGGGAACAGGTTCGAGAAGCACGGGCTCTATCTGCACGAGAATGACGGGAGCGTGCGCATCCAGGGCTGCCACTTCGAAGGCGAGAGCTACGTCCCCTGTCCGCTGCTGTCCGGCAACGAACCCGCGCATGGAGCTCGAATCGTGCGTTCGCTCGATGTGGCGATCTCGAATTGCACGTTGCGCGGCGGGCGACCTGTTCTCATCGATTCCGATGGGCACAGCTCGCCTGGGCACGGATTCGTCGCGGAGGAGAGCGCGGTGGCCGTCTCGGCCTGTAATGCACGCGGTCGCGATGGCGCGACGTGTTGCGACGGCCTGAGCGGAGGTGACGGTGTCCGCTTCGAACGATCATTCGCCTTCGTCGCCGGTTGCGTGCTGCGCGGCGGTGTCGGCGGCAGCGGCATGCTGTGCTACTGCGCGCTTGGCGGGCATGGCGGCTCAGGTCTCCGTCTCGCGGGCGAGTCTCAGGGGTGGCTCTTGCCGAACGATGCGCTCGGCGGGAACGGCGGCCCAGGGAACGGAGGATTTAGCGGAACCTGCGCGGACAACGGGAACAGCGGTTCTCCGATCCGCGTCGAGACGCCCGCGTGGGCCTGGACGCTCTCGTCGACCGTACGTCGCACACTGCTCGCCGAGAGTCCGGTACGAGCGGGATCGACGATCACGCTCACGATCCGCGGCCACGCCAGCGATCGACTGCGTCTCGTCTCGAGCGAGGTGGCGACGAACGTGCTCGTCCCCGAATGGTCGACCATGCTGCACGTCGATCTGTCCGCGACGACCAACGAACTCGACTTGGGGCTTGTCGGTTCCACGCAGACGACGATCACGCTGCCCGTCGCGCCACTTCCGCCGGGCCGGCAGTCGCGTGTGCTTCACCTCCAGGTGTTTCACGACCAGCTTGGCGTCGGGACGACCATGGGCAACTCGGCGACGGTCGTCGTGCTGGATCCGAGCCTCTGACCGCGGCGACATCGTTCGCAGGAATCTTGCGGATTGCGTGAGGGTTCCGAGCCACTCGCGACAATCCCCGGCACGATGCCCTCGGTGACCGACGACGACCTCGAGCGCTGGATCACGGCGTTCCGTGGTCCGCTCATCGGGCTGCTCGCGTCGTGGGGGAACGACTGGCGCACGGCCGAGGAAGTCGCGGCCGACGCGTTCGCGGAAGCGTGGGTCGGACGCGCGCGCTTCGACGCGGATCCGGTGGATCTCGACGCGGCGGGTTCGTGGTTGCGCGGCATCGCGTTCCGAATGCACGCGGCGCGTCGCCGCCGCGCCGCGGTGAGGCGTGCGGCGCCGATCGAGGACGCGCGCGATCTCGCGGCGCCCGTCGAGATGGAGGACGAGCGGCGCGCGCTGCTCGTCGAGGCGTTCGCGGGATTGTCGCCCGCGCACCAGACGGTGTTGAGGATGCACTACCTCGAGGAGTCGAGCGCGCGCGACGTCGCCGCGATCTTGCGCGTCACGCCGAAAGCGGTGGAAGACCGGCTGTATCAAGCACGACGTGCGTTGCGCGAACGCGTCGATCACATCGTGGCGAAGAGCACCGCGGGAGCACGCTCATGAGCGAACACGTGGACGACGTCACCCTGGACGCGGAACTCGTCGAGCTGTTCCGTCGCCGACGTCCGGATCCGGACGCGTTCCGTGCGCGCGTGGCGGAGCGCATCGTCGAGAAGGAGCGCGAGCCCAACGTGGATGTGCCGCGCGAACGATCCATCCTGCGCACGGAGTTCCTGCGTCGCGCGGCCGCATTCCTGCCGCTCGATCCGAGCGCTGCTGCGTTCGGGAAGATCATCCTCACGACGTTGGCGCTGCCGTTCATCGTGCTGGTGGCGAGCGTCGGCGCGTTCGTCGCGGCCGCGAAATCCGTCGTGCGCACGGGCAGTACCGCGCAGCCCGCGGTCAAGGAACCGAGCTATGTGCAGATGGCGTCGAGCGGGCGACTGAAGTCCAGCAGCTACCTCGTGCAGAGCCTGCAGACGATCGGCATGTTCGCACTGCTCCTGCCCGCCGCGATCGGATCGGCCTGGGCCGTCGACATCGTCGTGGCGCTCGTCCTCCTCGCGGCGGGCGCGCTCGTCCTCGTCGTGCGCGGCCTCAGCACGGACACGCTCTTGACGCCGCGCACGGTCTCGACGCAGGCGATCGCGATCCTCGCGTCGCTCTTCGCGGGCGCGTTCCTCTGGCCCGCGTCGCGTCAGGCGGCCGCAGCGGGATCCGACTTGGGGATCGGTTGGGCTGCGAGCGTCGTCCTCGCGGGGATGGTCGTGTGCGCGCTGTTGCCACGGCAACGACCGAGCTGGGGCAGTGTGGGCTGGCTCCTGTTCCTGACGCCGCTCCTACTTCTGAATCCGATGGGACGGACGAACACTTCGCCGGCGAACTTGAGGAAGCAAGTCGCGAACTACGACGTCGAGGCTCTCGAGCTGCGCGCTTGGGAAGAGCTCGGTCTCGTGACGGAGGCGCTCGCAGCAGTGGGTGAACGCGTGCCTTCGATGCCCGCTGTCGAGCGCGAACTCGAGTCCGTATTGGCCCGGTCGATCGAGGACAAACTCCACGTCTGGCGAGAGGGCGTCGACGCGCATCCGGCCGTGTGGACTGCGGCGTTGCACGCCGGACTCATGACGCACGATCGTTGGTGTGCGCTCGCGAGCCGTGCCGACGAGAAGCGTGGACTCGACGGCCTGCTGAAGCTCTCCGGTCCCCTTCGGACTCCTGTGTACAACGAGTACCAAGTCGCGATGCTCGTCGCGACGCGCGAGATCTCGCCTGAGCAACGCGAGACGCTCGCGTCGCACATCGAAGCGGCGTGGCCCGAGAGGGGGTCTCACGATCCGCTGGCGAACGCGCTGCTCATCGTGCGCCTCCTCGATCATCTCGGTTTCGTGGAGCGCGCGAACGCGCGACGCGCCGACGTCCACGCGCTGCTCGTCGAGCATTGGACCGGCACCATGCCTCTCGCCGTGTTCCTCCGGATGGGCGGTTTCACGCCGAATCCAGAGCGGTTCAAGACGTCGCTCGCCGGCCCGACGCACGCGGCGGCCGTCCTCATGGCGCGCTTCGGAGTCCCCGAGGGAATCGACCTGCGACTCGTGAGGGCGTACTTGCGTGTCGAGAGCGCGGCGCCGTGGCTCGGCATCCCGGAGAGTGCGTACTTGAAGGGCGTCTCACGCGCAGCGCTCCTCAGGCTCGAGCGAGACATCGGCATTCCGCCGCGATCCAAGTTCGAAGCCGTGGTCGGAGAGCGCGTGCTCATCGCGTGCGCACTACTCGTCCTCTTGTGCGTGCTCGCGATCCGCTCGGCACCGCGCGTATCGGCTTCGGTCACGACGAGCGCTCTGCCCTGATCACGAGCAGGTTCTGTTCTGGCCGAGGCTCACGAGCGCGGACGCCAAGGACCCTGGATCGAGCGAGATGACGATCTCGCCCCGGGTCACGGCGCCCGCGAACACGAATCCGCGCGCGTCAGTTCCAGTGGAACGGCACGCCACGTTGCGCGTGACACACGCGGCACTGCGCATACGTCTCGGAAGGAACCTTCACGTCCGTGACCGTGCGTGCGCTCGCCATCGACGAGTTCGGGTGACACGCCTTGCAGCCCTCGGGTTTCGACATCAACGCCCCGTGTCCCTTCCCGAAGTGCGGGAACGAGCGACTGGGCCAATCGGATCTCACGGGCTTGCGGCCGGCGAAGAGCGCCCTCGTCACGTCGGACTCGCCCGGGTGACAACCCTGACACGTGCCTTGTGCTACGTGCTGGTGATCGGCGTGACAGGGCAGGCAACTCATGGCCTCGGGCTTCGTCACCGGTCGCGCATCCAACGCATCGGACCCGCCTTCGAAGGCATGACACGCGAAGCAACTGCCTTCGACCAGCGTGTGGCGATCGTGCGGGAAAGCAGGGCGTTTGCGTGGAACTTCCGTGCCGCGCTCATCGCTCGCGAGGACAGTGCTCTTGCCCGCGGGATCGGCATGGCAGCTCTTACACGCATCGAGGTCGGGGAGCGGCCGCTTCTCCGAGAGCGCGCTCGAGTTGGCCACGCCCGCGTGACACGTCGCGCAGCGCGCGGCGTCCTCTACGCGTTGATCCGCAGGCGGATCGAGGCGCGGCAGGTGGAGCGCGTGGAGGAACTTGCTCTCGCGCGGCTCGGACTCGGCCGCGAGTCGCGCGGGATCGGAGTGGCACTTCTTGCACTGATTCGAGTCGAACTGGCTCTCGTGTCCGCGCTCGCGCCAGCGGAAAACGACGTCGGCCTCGCGCTCGATCTCGTCCTGATGCAAGTCCGCGGCGTGCAGTCGCTCGTGACACACGAGGGAGCCCGTGGCGCCGTGCGCGCCTTCGGTTTGGCCGTCGGTTCCGTGCCAAGGCGAGGACGATCAACGGCCGTTCGCCGGGAGAATCACCGAGTCGAGTCTGGATGGCCGCTAGGACGGCGGCGATCTGCAGGTCGAGTCCGCCCGGGTCCTTGGCGCGGCGACTTCTCGTGACCAGGATGCTCGTCGTTTGTGACGACGAACCACTTCGCAGATGGCGCTCCAAGCGAATCGCGAGGAGCGCCGCGTTCGGATCCGCCGCTGCGCTGCCGACACGCCGCGCGACTTCGGCGACCTCTTCCGTGCTGATCGCCGGGGCACAGATCGCATCGAAAAGTGCATCCGAAGCCGGCTCTCGCGGAGCGGGCGATCACCCCGCGTGGAACGCGCGCCAGAGCTTGGGGAGCGTCTCGGCCCGCGACCCACGATTCGGGAGCGTGCTCGGAACGGGAATCGTGGGGCGTTGCACGGCGGGGACGGGGACGAGTCCGGGCGAGAAGCGTAACCGTCCCTGTCGTCGATCGCGCGGTGGCCCCGAGTCTTCGGTCGGAGCCAGTCACCCCACCCGCGAATGCGCCCCTCGCGGAGAGCTGTCCAACGGAGTTTCTCGCGCCATCGAGCCGACCTCGCCGGAGTACAGAAGCGATCACATGTGGTGGAACTCGGCACGCATCTGGGGCGGTCCACACGACCCGAAGGCGCGGGCGTCCAGAAACCTGGGCGGGGCGACCGGACCGCAGTCCGATCGCCCCGCCATTCAGGTGCCCGATCGCACGTTGCGCGCGCGATCGGATCTCGTCACGTGCTCACAGGCTCCACGTCACGCTGACACCGTTCGTCAGGTTGAACGTGCTCGCCGTGCAGAACGCCGCTGCGTTGCGGTACCAGACTTGGTAAATGCGGAACGCGCCAGCTGAGTTCAGACCGCGCACCGAAATGCTCTGATCGAGGCCGACCGGGTACTGGCTGACGCCAACGACGTTCGTCTTCGTGCCGAGACGAATGACCGTGCCGCCCGCGCAACGCAGGCCGTCACCGAACACGACGCCGACGCCGGCGCCGAGCACGGAGGTGCCTTGGAAGTAGAGCGCGCTGGAGCTGGGCATGCTGCTGCCGAGAAGGACGAGCGTGTCCGCACCGATGCTGGCCGAACCGCTCGACGACAGGTTGCCGCCGTTGACGTTCACCGAGCTCGCGCAGCCGTTACCGGCGGCGCCACTGTTCGCACACGGGCAAGCGAGGCCCGTGCCGTCACCGAAGCAGACCGGCGTCGCCGGCGGACCGCATTGCGTGCCGGCCGACTCGGTGATCGTGAACGTGCCGTACAGGCTCGCCGCCGCGGAGTAGTTGCCGAGCTGGATCGTGTACGTCTCACCGCAGATTGCGCTGAAACTCACGGTCGACGCCAACGTTTGCGCTGCGCACAGCGCCGCTCCGGCATCGTCATTGCACACGATCGCGGCCGCCGTCGGGCAGCCGGCACCGGCGTACACCGCAATGCGCGTGTCCGTACCGCCGAGGACTTGACCGCACGTGGTGACCTCGACCGTGGCGGTCTGCGAAGGCGTCCACGTCCACCACGAGTCCTTCGGGATTGCCGTCGTGGAGAACGCGAGGCACAGCGGCTCCGCTTGGCCTTGCGTGCCCGTCGTCGCGAAGCGGTTGTCGAAGTTGTTGACGCCGGGGCCGGTGATCACGATCGGCGTCGTGCAGTTGTCGTTCGTGGGCGGCGTGACGTCCGCGAAGCTGAGCGAGCCCGTTCCACCAACGACGGTGTTCGTCGGGTCCTGACCGAGTTGGATCAGGTACGTGATGCCCGCCGTCGTGCTGAAATTGGTTTGGGCCGCCGTGCCGCAGAAATCGTCATTGCAAGCCAACGCCGAGCCTGCGATCGGGCATCCGGCGGCGAGGTAGACCGCGACCTTCGAGTCGAGCGCCGTGCCGCACGTCGAAGCAGCCCACGTGCTCGTCGTCGGAGCCGTCCACGTGTACCACACGTCACGGCCGATGCCCGATCCGCCGCACAAGGCTTCCGTCTGCCCTTCGGTTCCCGTCGACGCCAGCGTCGTGTCGAACGCGTGCGGACCGTTGCCCACGAGCGCAATCGGCGCCGCGCAGACATCGTTGGTCGGGGGCAGGAGCACGGCGAGGGTGAACGTGCCCGAGTAGGTCACGCCTTCCGTGTACGCGCCGAGCTGAATGAAGTAGTTCGTGCCCCCGGTCACCGTCCACGAGATGCGCGTCTGCAACCCGCACGCATCGTCGTTGTAGGCGAGGAACGTGCCGCTCGGGCACAACGTGCCGTTGTTTGCGGTCCACGCAGCCGCCTTCGTGTCGACGGTGACGCCGCCACAAGTCTCGAGACGCGCGGTGCCGGACGTCGGCGCGGTCCAGTACATCCACACGTCGTTCTTGATCGTCGAGGTCGTTTGCGGCGTGACACCCGTCGTGGCGCCGACGGTGTTCACGGCGAACGTGCCCACGCCGCTGATCGTGTCGTTGACCGCGGCATTCGCGCAGTCGTCGGATCCACCGATGAGGACGACGAAGCTCGTACCCGGAGGCGGACCGTAGTGACCGGGCGGGTTGCCCTTCACGATCAGGGGCTCGGCTTTTTGCGCCGCGGCGGACGCCGCGAGACAAGCAAGGATGAAGAGGGTGTTCGAGGGGCGATTCATGGGGGCCTGAATTGGAGAAGGGAATCGAGATCAACCACGGCGCCGCCGGATTTGTGCCGGGATGGGGCGCCTGAGCCTTGATCCTCGCCCGAACTCGAGGATTGCGCCAGCAGCGAGCGGGTTCACTCCGCAGCACCTCCGGGCATCGAGTTACGCACCCGACCTCGCCCGACTTCGTTGGCGAAACGGTTCGTCGTCACCCAGGCGGGTGGAGCGTCTCGGCAACGACGCCC
>JAYTBY010000050.1:0-2256 GCA_043736755.1 Planctomycetota bacterium
TGTTCTTGGTCCTTGGAGCCCGTCGCGGACTCTGGTGGCAAGTCGTGAGACTGCTCGGGCTGGCCGCCGTCGTGGCGGTCGCGCGCGCGTTCGCGCCACGCATCGCTCCCGGTCTCGCCGGCGCGGTTTCAGGCCTCGACCCGCGCATTGCGAGCGGATTGGCCTGGCTCTCCATCCTGGCGCTCGGATTCGCGGTCGTCGCGCTCGTCGGACGCCTTGGGAAAGAGACGATCGAGGCCGCCCAACTCGGACTCGTCGATCGTGTCGGCGGCGCACTCGCCGGGGCCGTCTCGGGCATTCTGGTCCACGGGCTTTTCGTCCTGCTGCTCGTGCTGCTCGGGCCTGTGCACTGGTCGCGTTCGGCCGTGCACGACACACGCAGCGAGCGGTTGTTCGATGCACTCGGTCGCAAGCTGCCCCTGCTCGAGGATGCGCATGCCGCCGAGGCGCTGCGACGTCGGTAGGGGTGCGCCGACCTTGACAGGATCCGCGCGAGGCGCGATTCTCTCACGCTCACAATTCGATCGGCTGCGCACGCGGGGAAGCAGGTGTCAATCCTGCACGGTCCCGCCACTGTGAGCCGCGACGAGCGAAGTCTCTCGAGGATCCGCGCGACGGATCCCGGGTCACTGGGTGCACGAACGACCTCCGAGTGAGGCGTGCGTGCCCTGGGAAGGCTCGAGCCCGTGTCACTCGCGAGGAGCAATTCCGCGCGACGACACATTCCGTGCAAGGACCACGTCCATGTATGGAGCGGGCCCGGGGACTCCGGTCATGCGGCGAGTCAGGATATCCACGTCGCAGCGCGAGCTCCGTCGCTCCGATTTTCTCCGCGCTTCGCGTGGACTCGGAACGCCGGACGAACCCCGCCGGCCTCGGGAGAAGGCTCGTGCGCCGTGGATCCACTCAGCCCTGCTGAGTGGACTTCCTCCGCCGCTCGGGCACTTTCGTTTCCGGCACCTTCGACGCGGAAATCGAAACGGAATCCCATGCTGCGCAGCTTCCTTCTCTTCACATCGGGCGCTCTCTTCGCCCTCACAAGTCCCCTCCTGGCCCTCGACACGACCGGCGCCGGTTGGGGCGCCGACTCGGTGCGCGTGCTGCCGTTCGCTACGGTCTTCGCGAGTCACGACACTCTCTCGAACGGCGATCGGATCGTCTTCGACGGGGCGCTCGTATGGCTCGAGCAGGACGACGGCACCTTCATCGCGACGTTGGCGTCCACGCCCGTGCCGTCCTTCGCGAGCTTCATCGAAGTCGACCCTTCCGAAACTTTCGCCGTGATGGGCGAGAGCAGCAACGGCGTGATCTACCGCCTCGCGCTGACGGGCGGCCTCGCGCCGCTCGTGCCCCTGGCGACGCTGGCTTACAACTACGACCTCGCGTACGAGGCCGGCGGAGCGACCGCACTTGTGTCGGCCGCGACCTGCGGCTTCGGCTGCGGCAACGAGGTCCACCGGTTGAACGTGACGACCGGCGCGACGGCGCTGATCGTCTCGGTGGCGGGCCCCAGTGGTCCGGTCGCCGTCTCGAGCGTCGGTGATCTCTACTACGCGACTCAATCGAACGCGTTCCCCACGCCGCCGGGAGCGGTTGACCTGATCCGCTGGAGCGCGGCACAGATCACCAGTGGTCCGTTCCCGCTGACCCAGGCGCAATCGACTCTGTTCACCGGCGGACTCGACGGCGGCTCGTCGATGGCCTTTGATCCACAGTTCGGACACTTGTTCTTCGGCGAGTCCGTGTACGGCAGCACGTCGAGCGTTCTCGAGATCGATCGTGTTGGCGTGATCGTCGGCGAATGCGCCACATCGGTCGATTTCCAGGGCAAGATCGAAGTGTTCAATGCACCGGGGACGGGATCGCTGGGTGCGTTCCAACCGGCGGGCGCGCGACTCCAGTACCGCACGACGGACTTCAATCAAGGCACATCGCAGATCGTGCGCATCAGTCCGCGCCGGCCTGAACTCGTCGCCGTGCAAAATCCGGGTGGGACGATGACCGTCTCGCTGACCGGCGGACGTCCGCTCACGAGCGCATTCGTCATCTCGGGCCCGACTGCTCTCTTCAATCCGACCGAGAGCGCCTTCGACCTCACGACCTACCAGTTCTGGACCGGCCTCTCGTTCGCGAACATCCGTCGAGCGGGGATCCAGTTCACGCTGGATGCGAACGGCGACGGCTCGTTCACGTTCGCGAACCCGACCGGTATCCAGGGAACGCGCAAGATCCAAGTCCTCGTCCGCGATGGGAACG
>JAYTBY010000051.1:0-2255 GCA_043736755.1 Planctomycetota bacterium
TCGGGATGACGTCGCGCGAGTTCGACTTTGAGTTCGCTCAAAGTCGCGCCGTCGCGCAGTCCGTCGACGAGGAGGCGGTCGACGCCCGCGCGCTCGCGCAACGACGCGAAGAATCGAACGGTGATGTCCATGTCTTGTGCAACGACGACGGAGGGGCGCGCACTCGACGGACGTGCGCCGAATCAGAACGGCGTGTCGTCCGCGGCCTGGTACTCGGCCGGGCGATCGGGGAAGTCCCCACCGCCGCCAGTGGAACGGCTCTCGCCACTCGGGCTGCCGGAGAAGCCGCCGCGTTCCGCACCGCCGGCTCGCTCACCTTCACCCTTGCCGCCGCCCACGAATTCCCACTGGTTCGCGACGACGTAGAGCTTCGAGCGCTTGCCTCCGCCGTTCTTGTCTTCCCACGTGTCGAGGCGCAACTCGCCCTCGATGAAGCAGGCCTTGCCCTTGCTGTGGTACTTCGCGAACGGCTCGGCGCGCGCGCCGAAGATCGTGACGTCGACGAAGGTCGGCTCTTCCTTCCACTCGCCGGTCGTGCCGTCTTTGAAGCGACGGTTCACGGCGATCCCGAACTTGCAGATCGCCATGTTGTTGGCGGTCATGCGCACTTCGGGGTCCCGGGTCAGGTTCCCCATCAGGATGACTTTGTTGAAGCTCGCCATGAAAATCGTCGCTCGGGCACGCGGCCGCGCAGGAAGGAGTCGGGGGATCGAGCGCGTCGCGCGCGCATCGAGGACCGGCGCAGTCTAGCCACGCGGGGTGCGCGCGGAAACGACGCATCTTGGCATCGAATCACACTCCTGGAGCGCGCGTCGATCGCGTAGAATCGCGGGCTCGCACCGAGACCTGCCCATGCCCCCCACGCCCGCCCTCCCCGGTCGCCCCGAACCCATCCCCTCGCCGAAAGACAGCGGCCGCAATCGCCGCCGCTGGGCTCGTGCGCTGGCTGAGATGCCGATCACCCTGATCGGCCCCGAGGGCTCGAGCGAGGCCAAAGTCCGCGACGTCTCGCGCGCCGGAGTGTGTTTCTTCCTGGAGCGACCGGTGCCGCTCATGACCGTCCTCGGAGTCGCGTTCGATTTGGCGACGCACGTCGGTCGCACGCGTGTCCAAGCCCACGGCGCGGTCGTGCGCTGCGAGAGGATCGCGAAGGGCGTCGAGCACTGGGAGATCGCAGTCTTCCTGCACGACATGGCCGAGAGCGATCGGCACGCGCTCGAGGAATTTGTGGCGTTGCGCGGTGGGAGCTGAAGCTCTGCGGGGTGGGAGCTGAAGCTCTGCGGGGTGGGAACTAGCGGCGGACCCACGCAAGCTTCATGCATCGCTAGGCCGCCACGTCGATCCAGGCGTAGAGCATCCTGCCGGGCGGCCGTGGTGCGACACATCGCAGATCGTTACTGGGCTTCTGAATCCGGACACCGTCGGCCCGGAGTCCATCCAAGTGCATTTCGATCGCAACTTGGATCCGTCGGAGCACCCCGTCGACGCTCTTGGCCGTTGCGACACAGCCCGGCAGGTCGGGGACCGAAGCGCCCCAATCGCTCTTCGGATCCTTCTCGATCTGCACGATGTAGCTGACTCGTTTCATCGCTGTTCCTCGTCGAGCCTGGCCTGACGCAACACGGAGGTCAGAGTCCCTCGCGGCATGCCGGCTCCAAGCTTGCCGCTCACCGTAACCCGTCCCGGGATGAATGGGTGCTTCATCTGTCGGTGACTCCCACGAACGGCGACCACCGACCACCCCAGACGTTTCAGCATGATCAGCACATCCCAAACCTAAGACATCCTCCGATCGACGACCTACGCGGCTCCAGGAATCCGGCACGCACACACGCGCGCTTGAAGGAGAACGCTCGGATCCGTGATCGGTCGCGCGTGATTCGCGAAACAATCTGCGCGGTCAGCCCGTTTCGATCACCGGCACGATGGGCTGGTTCGCAATCCGGCGCGGCAAGCGCAGCGCGAACAAGAACGCGCCCAAGATCGAGACGACGTTCACGCCGAGCGCGATGGCTGCGGCGTGCGCGTATGCGGCGGATCCCTTCCCGCTGCCGAGCGCCGTCGCGAACGTGAGGCCGATGATCGCGACACCGAGTGCGGCCGCGACTTGCTGCACCGTCGCGAGTACGCCCGCGGCGGAACCGGCGCTGCGTCCGGGAACTCCGCGCAGGATCGTCGAGTACAGCACGGGTGAGATCGCGCCGTTGCCGAAGCCGTAGAGCGCGAGCCCCGTGCCGATTCCGACGTCACGCGCG
>JAYTBY010000052.1:0-2255 GCA_043736755.1 Planctomycetota bacterium
GGAACCGTACGCGGCCACGTGGTACGGCTCGGCGCAGGCGGAGGGCGTTTGTCCGGCTCCGTTCGTCCAACTCGCAGGCCTATCAAAGCGCGAGCGGAACGATCGTGCAGGCCTTTGTCTCGACGGTGCTCGTGCGTGCCTCGGAGTCAGGCGCAACGACGCGCACACTCACGTCTCCCGCCGGGACCAGCTCGTACCACACGACGCCGCGCGGCAGCTCGCGCGCGGCGAACTCGATGCCGCGCGACGACAAAGCGATGCGCGCGCGTTCCTCGGGACCATCGAACGCGATGCGCAAGAGCGCGCCGGGAGCGACCGTCGCGCGCGGCAGAACGCGCGAGTCGTCGGCGCGGACTTCGAAGCGCTCGAGCCCGATCTGTCCGCTCGCGTCGAACGCGACGAGCGTGCGCATTTCGGGCATGGCCTCGAGATGATGGCACGCGCGCCATCCGTGCACGTGGTAACGGCCACCGCCGTTCCTGTGACGGAGGAAGCGCCACACGTCGACGAGATCGCGAGCGAGGAGCGTCGGTGTTCGAGCCTCGGAATCGTGCGCGGTCGGATCGACGGGAATCCACGGATCTTCGGCGGGATGGGGCGTTCTGGTCGTCCGCAACGGAACCGCTCCTTCAGGCGCGCGGGAGTTCCATTCGCGCTCCTCACCTGCTGCCAGGACGGGATCGTCGGCAAGAGCGACGCCGTGGCTCCCGCTCGTCCCCGCGTTCCAGCAAAAGAAGAGCGGCACCTCGGCCGGCACGTCGGGGATCTCGAAGCGTCCCTCGGCGTCGAGATCACCGAGCCAACGCGGGTCCGTCTCCGTGAGACCCGTGCGCGGCGGCCAGCACAGATCCTTCGCGTTCGCGATGACGACGACGTGGTTCACTTGGTTCTTCGGCGCGTTCTCGACGCGACCGCGGATCGTCGCCGTACCGCGCACGCGGATCGGCGCGGCCCACGGCGCGTCCGAGCAGGGATCGACGAGCGTGCGCGCGACGCCCGGCGCGGAGATCGTCAAGTACGAGACGAAGTCGAACGGCTCGCGGCGCGTCGCGGTCGCGTACTCGAAACCTGGCTTTCCGACGCGCAGGAATTCGCCGCGGTCGTCCGTCGTCGTCCCATCGCGGTTCTGGGACGCGGGCCAGGCCTCGACGTTCGCACCGACGACCGGCGTCCCGTCGGACTCGCGCACGACGCGTCCGGAGATCGTGGGGAGTGCCGGCGTCGCACTCGGCGCTTCTTGCGCGCGGAGCGTGACCGCCGTCGCCATGAACAGCGCGAGTGCGACTCCGCAGCGCCGCGCGGCGAAGTCGGACGCGCGGCGCGCGAGAGGTCGGTGAGCCGCGTTCACTTGCCGCCCGACTCTCGCAACGCATCCGCCTTGGCCTGGTACACCGCGACAGAAGCCTCGTCCCCTCGCGCCGCGTAGAGCTTCACGAAGTGTCGGCCCTATCCCACGTGGTGAACGGGGCCGTCGCCGCGCGCTGCGGCGAGGATCGTGCGACGCACGTAGACCGGAACCATGTCGCGCCGCCACTCGTGATCGCCGAGCACGTTCGGCATCGGATGGCATTGCGTGTGCGCGGAGTCGGCAGCTTTCGCTGCGGCGTCCTCGAACGCAGTCGTGCCGGGTACGAGACCGCGCAAGTGCTCCTGGAAACGCTTCAGCCGCAGCGGTCGCGCTTGCAACGCGGTGACCACCGCATCAGCGGTGTCGATCGCGCCGGCGTCGTCGAGTTCGATTCGCACGGCCACACCGAACAGCGGGAAGTCGATCGACCCTCGTTCGCGCAACTTGCCGTACGCGCCGCGATGCAGCGCCGTCGTCGGCGGAATGCACACTTCGACGAGGACTTCACCGGGCTCGAGCTTCTTGTTGTACGTGCCGTCCGCGAGCCACAGATCGTCGATGGGCAACGTGCGGCGACCGTTCGAACCTTCGATCACGAGCTCGGCGCGCAACGTCATGAGCGGAGGCGCGGTGTCGTTGCTCGCGGCGGCGACGCACTTCGATCCGCCTTCGACGACGTGGCACAACGTGCCGTCCTTCTTGAGGCAGAAACCCAGCGCTTGCCGCCAGAAGTACGTCTGGTTGTACCACTGGCAACGCGTGTCGAGCAGGACGTTGCCGCCCAGCGTGCCCATCGCGCGGAGCTGAGGTCCGGCGACGAGACCGGCGGCTTGCGCGAGTGCCGGATAGTACTTCGCCACGTGCTCGTTCGACGCGACGTCCGCGAGCGAAGTCATCGCACCGATCG
>JAYTBY010000053.1:0-11104 GCA_043736755.1 Planctomycetota bacterium
GGTTCGATCGCGACGAGGCGCGGAACGAATCCGCCCGTGCCGGCCGTGCCCACGCCGAAGAGCTGCGGCACGCGCGCCGACGGCTGGTTCAGTGCCGGATGGTCGAACGGTGCCGTAGCGTTCTGTACGCGCAGGTCCGTGAGCGGGCGGCGCAAGAACGCGGCGAGGTCCGCGCGCTGCTGAACCGACAGCCCGAGCGGGAGGATATTCGGGTCCTTGTTCGGCGCGTTGAAGTCGCCGCCGCGGTTGTAGAACGCGATGACGTCCTCGATCGTCCCGAAGCGGCCGGTGTGGAAATAAGGCGAGCGCAGATCGACGTTGCGCAGGCTGGGCACCTTCATGCGGCCCCGGTCGGCGTTGTTGCCCGTCACGTTGAAGCGTCCCAGGTCGTCGTTCTGCGGGCGCACGCCGATGTAGCGGAACGTGTCGTTCGAGAGTCGCGGTCCGGCATGGCAGGCGACGCAACGGCCTTGACCGTTGAACACCTGGAAACCGTTGTTCTCCTGCGGCGTCAGCGCTTGCGGATTACCGGCCAAGAGTTGGTCGAACGGTGCCTGGTTCGACGTGAGCACGCGCTCGTACGTCGCGATGGCGAGGGCCACGCGCGCCGCGGTGACGTCGGGTGTCCCGAACGCCTCTTGGAAGAGCTGCGGGTAGGTGCGACCCGCGATCCACGTGGACAGCGCGGCCGGGATCGACGGCGCGAGGCGCAGTGGCGAACTCGTCGCGAGCTTCGCGGTGATGTCGTCCCAGTCGATCCCGACGTGCCCCATCTCGACGTCGGAGACCGGCGGCTCTACGACCTGGCTCTCGAGCGACGCGCCGTTCTGCAGCACGACGACGTCGGTCACTGGATCGACGAACGTCGGCAGCGCGCGGCCGTCCCAGAAGGTGGTCGGGATGTAGGCCGAGTTGATCACGCTGGGCGCCTTGCGTCCCGTGACCTGCGTGGCGAGGCGATAGAAGTTCGCGAGCGAATAGGCGCCGTTCGCTTCGGTGCGCGGAACGCCCGGCGAACCGAACACGTCGTCGGCGTCACCCACGATCCCGTTCAGGCCGGGATTCGGATTCGCCGCCGACGAGCGCGGGTCGGAACCACCACGCTCGAACACGTGGCACGACCCGCAGGCCGCGGTGTTCGTGCTCGACATCTGCTCGTCCCAGAACAGCACCTTGCCGAGGTTCGTCTTGGCGGTCGTGATGGGATTGCCGGCCGGAACCGGCGGCGGAGGGAGCGGGGGCGGCGGACCCTGGGCTGCGCTCACGTGGGCGAGCGCAGCGATGGCGAGAACGGGGAGCCAATGGCGTGAGAGCATGAATCAGATCTCCTTCGGGAGTGATCGTGCAGGACGGCTGGGTTCGTCTCGAGGCGGAAGCGGGGGACGCGGTCCATGACCGGGCCGAGGCCCGGAGCGCGGATCGTGATCGAAGTCGCGCGGGCTCGGGCGCGAGGGGTCGCGCTCATGGCGCTGGAAGGGGGGCTGGTCGCCGCCGCAAGCTCCGCGGCCGTGGAGGCAGCAGCCCGGGCCGCACCTCGGCGGAGGTCCGTTCGGGCGCTCGCCCGTCCGCGGGCTCGAGCGATCGAGGCCACGGTCCGGGCCTCCGAGCGGAATCCCCTGCGGCTCGCGACCTGCGGGCGGACCGCGAAGCTCCGGCGAGCCGCGAAGCTCGGGCGAGCCGCGAAGCTCGGGCGAGCCGCGAAGCTCGGGCGAGCCGCGAAGCTCGGGCGAGCCGCGATGATCTGGCGAACCCGGGCGACCGGCTCGCTCTCCGTCCGATTGCGATCGAACCTCGCGCCGCAGCGCGTCGGCGCGTTGCTGACCGCGTGCACCGAGACCCTCGAGCGCCGTCCGTGCACTGCGGGCGACTTCGGCGTTCGCGCTCTCCACTTGCCGGGCGAGCACTTGGACCCAGTGGTCGAACTCGCGATCCGTGTCGTCCGCTCGAACGGACGCCGGCCCGGGCGGAGTCTCTGTGAACTCTGCTTCTGCCCGGCCGGCCCCGGCGAAGAGGGCTAGGCCGATGACGAGGAGGGCACGAATCGGACGGGGAGTCTCCATGTCTCTAGGATCGCCACCATTCCTTGCGCGATGCTGAAGGGAAAGCGCCGTCGCTCGATCCTTCGGGCCAACTTCAGGTTCGCGCGCGACCCTATCTGCAGCGAGTTCCCACCCACATGTCCGCACGCATCCTGCTCGTCGAAGACGACGAAAAGCTCGGTCGTCAGATCGTCGAGCACCTCACCGAGGCCGGGCTCGAGGCCCAGTGGCTGCGCGACGGCGGCACGGCGCTCGGGATGACGCCGCAGAACTGGGCGCTCTTGATCCTCGATCTCATGCTGCCGGGCGCGCATGGGCTCGACGTCCTGAAGCGTTGGCGCAGTCAGTGCGACATCCCTGTGCTCGTGCTCTCCGCGAAGCAGGACGCGGCGGTCAAGGTGCGCGCGCTCGAGCTCGGTGCCGACGACTACATGACGAAGCCGTTCTGGCCCGAGGAACTCGTCGCGCGCGTGCAAGCGCGCTTGCGACGGCCCGTACTCGCGCGGGCCGATCGCGTCGATCACGGCCCGATCGGCATCGACGTGACCGCGCGACGTGTGTTCGTCGCCGACACCGAGATCGAGTTGACGAAGGTCGAGTTCGATCTCCTGCACGCGCTGGCGATGCGTCCGGGTGCGGCGATCTCGCGATCGTGGCTCGTGCAGAACGTGCTGCCGCCGGAGCGGGATGGCACGGAGCGCACGCTCGACGTCCACGTCTCGCGCTTGCGCAAGAAGCTCGGGGCCGCGGGCGCGCTGCTCGGGACGGTGTGGGGCATCGGCTACAAGTTGAAGCTCGAGGACGGGGCGTGAGACTCGCGGCGCGACTCGCGCTGACGCTCCTCGTCACGGCCGTGCCACTGACCCTCGGCCTCGTGTTCGTGCGCGAACGAGCCTCGCGCGCCGCCGAACTCGATGCGCTCGTCGACTACGCGCGCGGTCGCATGGAGTCCGGTGGTCGCGACGCGTGCGAAGAAGCACCCGAGGACTTCCAGGATCCGCCGCGGCGTCTGGGAGGGGGTCGGTTCGGACCTCCAGGTGGTCGCGATCCGCTGGGCCTCGGGCCCGGCCGCGGTCCCGACGCCGGGCGCGTCGGCGGGCCCGTCGGCGGCAACGGCGTGCGTCCGCAACGCGGTCGAAGTCCGCGACCCGAACTCATGCCGATGCTCGCAGCACCGGGAGCTTCGCGTTTCGAGCTGTGGGCCTACAACCAGGACTTCCGGTCCGACAATCCATCGGCGCCGCTGCTCGACGCGGCGCTTCGCGCAGAGCTCGCGGTCGGAGCGGAGTTCGCGTCGAGTTCGTTCACCCTCCCCGAGCGCAACGGTCTGCCCCTGCGCGGCGGAGTCCAGGCACTCGTGCGCATGCCCTGGGAGGGTGGGCCCTGCGCACTCGTGCTCGCGCGGCGGATCAACTTGGCCGACACGACCGCGGAGCGGTTCGATCGCTTCATCGCGCCGGCGCTGCTCGCGGCCGCGCTGGTCTTGACCACACTTTTCGCCTTCCTTCCGTTCGTGCGCCGCGTCCGCGACTTGAAGGTTCTCGTGCAACGCTCGGCGGCGTCGGGGTACGCGGATCCCGTGGGTGCGCGTGGCCACGACGAGCTGTCCGAGCTCGGACGCGCGTTCGACGCGGCGGGATCCGCGGTGCGCGGACAGCTCGATCGCCTCGAGCAACGCGATCGGTCGTTGCGCGCGTTCGTCGAGAACACGACGCACGACGTGATGTTGCCGCTCACCGTCTTGCAGGGACACCTGACGGCGCTCGAGCGACGCGCAGTGGCGGGGGAGCCGACGGATCCGGCGCGCGTGCGCGAAGCGCAGGAGGAAGCGCACTACTTGGGCGCATTGCTCGAGAACTTGGGCGCAGCAGCGCGCCTGGAGGCCGACGAACTCCCGCTCGCGTTGCACTGCATGTCGTTGAATCGCCTCGTCGAGCGCGCCGTCGGCAGACAGACGACGATCGCGCGCGGTCGCGGCGTCGAGCTCGTCCACGCCTTGCCAGGCGAGGAACTCCTGGTCGAGGCCGACGTGACGTTGTTCGAGCGCGCCGTCTCGAACCTGGTGCAGAACGCCGTGCGCTATGGCAAGGAAGGCGGGCACGTCGCCGTCGTCCTCGAGATCGATGGGCCCGAGTTCGTCGTGCGCGTCCTCGATGACGGACCGGGCGTCGCGGACGAGGAGTTGGCGCGGCTCGCGGAGCGCTCGTACCGCACCGAAGCGGCGCGACGTCGTCATCCGACGGGCACGGGCCTCGGACTCTCGATCGCGAAGGAAGTCTGCGAACGCCACGGGTTCGGGTTCCAGCTCAGGCGTGCGGATACCGGCGGGCTCGAAGCTGTGCTGCGCGGGCCGATCGCGCGCGCGAGCAACTCAACGAGCGCTTAGGCGGATTCTTCGGCGAGCCGCGTTCCGGCGCGCTCGGTGCCGCGCACGAAGGCCGCTTGGAGCAGCTCCCTCCCAGTCCACGGTCGCCGACACCCTTCTCGAGAAAGGCCGGGAACCTGCGGTGGTTCTCCACTCCGTCGCGACGACTGCTCGGCTCGAGTCTCTGAAGGGATCGCCGGAGTCGACTCCCTTCGGCGGTAGCCTCCCCTCAGGGTACTTTCGGCCGAGGGCGCGAAGTCCTTCGCTAGCGGATCCGCCCGGAACACCGTTGAAACGTGACCGGCCTCGAGGTCGCGAGACCTCTTGAAGCGCGGCCTCCTCCAAATACCGGCTTTCAAGTCGGGCTCGGGATGAAACCCTCGCTGACGTCGGGCCACTCCGGGGGCTCGCAGGGCGATTCGCGCGGTCTTGCCGCGACGATGTTCGCGTGGATCCAACTCGTCGTCGGTCTTGTCGATCCCAAGGTTCCGCTGGCCGCAGATCGCAGTCGCGCCTATCCAGATCTTGCAGCCGGTGGTGGAGTTTCAGGTCACTCATCGAGTCGTTCCGTCGCGCTGCTTCGTCGGCCTCGTCACGCCGTTCGGAGGCGGCCAGGAAACCGCCACCGCCGGCGTTCCGTCGGCCTTCTCGCCTCGCTTGGGCACGGTTCGATGGGCCACCTGAGCTGCACCACGGGCTGCTCGTGCCCGCGTGACCGCGCAGCGGGTCAGAGGCCGTGTGCTGCAAGGGCCGGCTCGCTACGCTACGGATCGTTCACAATGTGACAAGGGCCGCTTGATGCCCGATGCCGAGCGAGTTCGAGACGTGCTGGGTTGGACTCAGGCGGGCCGACACACTCGCGGTCTCAGGGAGGAACCTGATTGGAAACCCACGAAGTTGGTGCTCGGCCTTCCGATCGATCGCTTCGCCGCCGACTTCGTCACAGTCCATGCATCGGGCGCTGTTACGCGATTCTCGCCTTCATTGCTGTGTCCCAGTTGGTCGGCTGCACCGGGACTCCCCCGGGATCGGAGCGGGCCGCGCGCTCCGACGTGGCTACGGTCTCGGGGCGCTACCGACCCGGCGACGCCAAGCCCGAGCTGCCCGCGCTCACGGCCGCGTCTCCGCTGGCGGACCTCCTCCGGTTCGCTACGCTGAACAACCCGCGAGTGGAGGCGGCGTACTACGACTGGGCGGCGGCGGTCGAGGGAATCACGCCCGCGCGCTCGCGGCCCGACCCACGACTCACGTTCGAACTCGACATCACCGACACGATCATGTCGCTCATGCCTGGGCTGATGGTCGATCTGCCGGGTCCCGGGAAGCTCCGGGCGGCAGGCGACGTGATGGCGGCCGAGAGCCGTGTCGCCTACTTCGGCTTCGAGCGTGAGATTCTTCGTACCGCACTGGCCGTCAAGACGGCGTACTACCGGCTGAACTTCCTCGAAGAGACGATCCGAGTGGAAAACGAGACGCTCCGGCTCCTGGCCGATCTGGAGCAGCTCGCGCAGCAGCAGAACGCCGCGGGAAGAGTGACGCTCCAGGACGTTCTCCGCGCGCAGATCGCGCGCGACCAGGTCGAGACAGAGATCACGAACCTGCAGGATTCTCGCAGTGCTCTCGCCGCGGAGTTGAAGGCGGCGTTGGGACTCGGACCGGGTGACGCGGATCCGCCGCTCCCGTTGACGTTCGAGCCCTCCGTCGGTGATCCGCGGCCAGAAGAGTTGTGGGTTACGGCTCTCATCCGGAACCCGAGCCTCCGAGGAATGCAGGAGGACGTGCGCAGGGCCGAGGCGTCGCTCGTACTCGCACGCAAGTCGGGCGTTCCCGACTTCTCCGTCGGAATCGAAGCAGATATCAAGGCCAATCCGACTCTCTTCCGGCCTTCGGTCGGGATGACCTTGCCCATCTGGCGCGACAAGATCGCTGCTCAGATCGCGGGCGCCCAGGCGAGCAAGCGCGCCGCGGAAGCTCGCCTCACCGCAGAGCAGGTGCAGATCGCTGCCGAGCTGGCGTCGATGCTCTTCATGTTCCGCGAGGCCGACCGGAACGACGCGCTCCTCGCGAACAAGCTCGTCCCCAAGGCCAAGCAGTCACTCGACGCCGCGCGGGCCGGCTACGTGAACGGGCGAGCTGGCTTCCTCGACGTGATCGACGCCCAACAAACTCTGCTGGAGTTCGAGCTCATGGGCATCGAGGCTCGCACCCAGCGCGAGTTGGCGCTGGCCTCGCTCTCACTCACGATCGCGGGCATTCCGCCTGCCGGCGCACCCGTGCTCGAAGGAGGACCGAGCCGCCCATCGATCGAAGCGACTTCAACCACGGATCCCGAGGAAGACCGCCTATGAACAGGAAACGCATCGGCTTCGCTCTCGCGGTCCTTGCCGCGGCTGGGAGCGGATACCTGCTCGGGCGCGGTACACACTCGTCTGGAACCAATCCGTCCGAGGCGACGGTCTCTGCCTCATCATCGCAGCAGGTCTACACGTGCTCGATGCACCCGCAGGTGCGCCTGGATCGTCCTGGGAAATGCCCGATCTGCGAAATGCCCCTCATCGTCGCTGGCACTGCAGCAACAGGAGCGGGCGGAGAACCCATGCTCCAACTCTCCGACCATGCCCTGGCGATGGCCAGCGTGGAAACGACGCCGGTGACCCGGCGAAAACTCTCCCGGGAGCTGCGAGCCGTCGGCAAGATCCAATACAACGAGTCATCACTCGCGACGGTCACTGCGCGAGTCGATGGCTACGCCGAGCGCCTGTTCGTCAACTTCACTGGCGTCGAGATCAAGGCCGGAGACCACCTCGCCGAGGTCTACAGCCCCGATCTGATCGTCGCCCAGCAGGAGCTGTTGATCGCACTCCAAGGAGGCACGGGCGGGGAGACTGGATCGCTTGTCGCGACGGCCAAGCTCAAGCTGTCGCGTTGGGGCCTGACCGAGGACCAGATCACAACGCTGGTCGAGAAGAGGGAGATCGCCGACCGCGTCACGCTGTACTCGCCCATCCAGGGCACGGTCATCGAGAAGTCGATCTTGGAGAACAGCGCGTTCATGGCCGGCGACGCGCTCTATCGCGTCGCCAACCTCGACACCGTGTGGGTGTACGTCGACATCTACGAGTACGACCTCGCCTGGGTCCGCTACGGACAGCGCGTCGACCTCGTCGCAGAGGCGCTTCCCGGACGAGTGTTCGAAGGGCGGGTCACGTTCGTACAACCGATCGTGAACGAGGACACGCGTACGGTGCTGGTGCCGGTTCACGTGGAGAACAAGGATCACGCCCTCAAACCCGGCATGTTCGTGAGCGCCGTGATTCAGTCGGCTCTGGCTGGTGATGGCCGGGCCGCGCCCACGGGCGTCGAGGGCAAGTTCTCCTGCCCGATGCACCCGCAAGTGATTCGCGACGAGCCGGGCATGTGTCCGATCTGCGAAATGCGCATGGGGCAGATTCCCGGGGTCGAGCCGGCGACGCTCGATCAGCGCGCGCGCGCCGCCGTGGCTACGGCCACGAGGGACTATTCATGCCCCATGAAATGCGAGGGCGCCAAGACCTATCCCGAGGCAGGGAACTGTCCCGTCTGCGAGATGAAGCTCGAGCTCGTCCCCACACCTCCGTCCTCGATCGAGGCGAGGCTGCTCGCCGTGCCCACCAGTGCAGTGCTCGACAGCGGAACTCGCCAGATCGTCTATGTCGAAAAGTCTCGCGGATTGTTCGAGCCGCGAGAGATCGTGGTGGGCCCGCGAACGGGTGGATTCGTTCCGGTGCTCGCTGGCCTGAACGAGGGCGAGCGCGTGGTGACTCGTGGCGGATTCCTGATCGACAGTCAGTTCCAGATCACCGGACACCCGAGCTTGTTCTACCCGGGCGGCTTGATGGCCGGCTCAGCGGGCCATCAACATGGCGGGCCCGCGCCGCCTAGCGCACAGCCGGCGCTGCCGAGTTCCACCACGCCGCCCAGTGGCGCTGGGCAACACAAGCACTGAAGGCGAGGTCATCCATGGTCAACGCCATCATCCGCTGGTGTCTCAGGAACCCGTTCCTGATGGTGCTCGTCCTGGCCGGCGTGTGCGGCGGCGGCTACTTCGCCATCGTTCGGACGCCGGTGGACGCGATCCCCGACATCGGCGAGAAGCAGGTGATCGTCTATGCCGACTGGCCGGGCCGCAGTCCGCAGGACGTCGACGACCAGGTCACGTTCCCGCTCACGACGAGCCTGACGGGCACGCCGGGCGTGAAGTCCATCCGTTCCATGTCGGGCTTCGGCTTCGCGATGGTCTTCGTCATCTTCAAGGACGACGTCGACTACTACTGGGCGCGGTCGCGCGTGCTGGAGCGGATGAACGTCGCGCAGCAGCGGTTGCCGATGGGCGTCACGCCCGTGCTCGGACCCGACGCGACGGCTCTGGGCCAGATCTACTGGTACACGGTGGAGGGTGAGGGGTTCGACCTCGCCGAGCTGCGCTCGATCCAGGACTGGTACGTGCGCTACCAGCTCAACTCCGTCGAGGGCGTGAGCGAGGTCGCGAGCGTCGGCGGCTTCGTCAAGCAGTATCAGATCGACATCCATCCCGACAAACTCCGCGCGCACCGCGTCACGCTCATGGACGTGTACGAGGCGGTGAGCAGGAGCAACATCGACGTCGGGGCCAAGGTCGTCGAGGACAACGGGCTCGAGTTCTTCATTCGCGGCGTCGGATTCATCAAGACCGTCGAGGATCTGGAGCGCGTCGTCATCCGCGAGCAGGGCGGCACTCCGCTCACGCTCCGCAATGTCGCGACCGTGCAGCTCGGCCCAGACTTTCGGCGCGGCGCGTTGGACAAGGCCGGCGTCGAGGCCGTCGGCGGCGTGGTCCTCATGCGTTACGGCGAGAACCCGCGCGCGGTGATGGAACATGTCAGTGAGAAGATCACCCAACTCGAGCTCGGCCTGCCGAGCAAGACTCTTCCCGACGGGCGTGTTTCACGGGTTCGCATCGTCCCCTTCTACGACCGCACGACCATCGTCAACGAGACGATAGGCACCCTGAAGAAAGCTCTGGCGGAGGAGGCGCTGCTCGCGAGCTTCGTGATCCTGATCTTCCTGCTGCACCTGCGGACAACGGCGACCGTGCTCGCCACGCTCCCGCTGGCGGTGGCACTCACGTTCATCCTGATGTACCTGTTCGGCGTCGACAGCAACATCATGTCGCTGGCGGGCCTGGCCATCGCGATCGGCGACGTGGCGGACATGGGCATCATCATGTCGGAGAACATCTATCGCCGCCTCGCTTCGGCAACGGAGCAGGAGAAGCGCGAGAAGGGCCACTTCGGGATCGTCTACGAAGGCGCGACGGAAGTTGGCGGAGCGATCCTCACCGCTGTCTCGAACACGATCGTCTCTTTCATCCCGGTGTTCTTCCTCACCGGTCAGGAAGGCCAGCTTTTCAAGCCCTTGGCCTTCACGAAGACCTTCGCCATCGGTTCGTCCGTGGTGCTCGCGATCACGGTCGTCCCCTTCCTCTGCTACCTGTTCTTCAGACCGATCCAGTGGCGGAAGCAGATCACCGCTGCACTGGCGATCGGGATCGGCGTGCTCGCGACGCTCGCGACGCACTTTGCATTCATGTGGGGCCTGGCCAAGGGGCACGACGAAGGCTGGCTGATCTCGGCGGCCGTAGGCGTGGGTGTCGCGCTCTGCGTCGTCCGGATGACTCGCGAGCGTTTCCTGCCGCTGGAAGCGAACCCGGTCTCGCGTTTGATCGCCCGGACCTACGTCCCGACTCTTACCTGGATCCTCGGGCACAAGAAGACGTTCTTGGTCGTCCCGACCCTGATCCTGTTCGTCGGCATGAGCGTCTGGCTCGGCGTGGGCAAGACCCTGTACCCGCTCGAGGTCGCCATCAACCTCTTCGCGCGCGCGCCAGCTTCGCCCGAACTCAAGCGCCTCATGCACGCGCAACCGGACGACGATGTCACCCGCCCACTCGTCGAGCTCGACCAACTGCGCTGGGAACGCGTGCGCAAAGAGGATGGGGGCCAGGGCTTGCGCACAATCTGGCGCAGGCCCGATCCGAAGGAGCGCGAAGCCGAGAGGGCTGCCGGCACGACCGTCGTGCGCGAGGGCCGAATCCTTCCCGGCATCGGCCGCGAGTTCATGCCTCCGCTCGACGAGGGCTCGTTCCTCTACATGCCTTCGATGTTGCCGCAAGGTTCACTCTCGCAGGCAATTCAGGTCAATAGTACGCAGGATTTGGCCATCGCCAGCGTGCCGGAGGTCGAGTCGGTCGTAGGCAAGATCGGCCGCGCCGAGTCGGCCCTGGACCCGGCGCCCATCGGCATGATGGAGAGCATCGTCATCCTCAAGCCCGAGGACGAGTGGCGCACGAGCAAGGTCGAGCGGTTCTTCTCCGACTGGCCTGGTTTCCTCCGCACGCCGCTCTCGTGGGCCTGGTCCGAGGAGCGTCGGATCACCAAGGGCGAGATCCTCGCTGAACTCCAGGAGAAGACCGCCATCCCTGGCGTGCTGCCCACTTTTCTGCAGCCGATCCAGACTCGGCTGGTCATGCTGCAGACGGGCTTCCGCGCGATGATGGGAGTCAAAATCTATGGCTCCGACCTGCGCGAGATCGAGCGCATCGGCCTCGAGATCGAGCAGCTCCTGCGCGCGGTGCCCGGCGCGACCGACATCGTCGCTGATCGCATCGTCGGCAAGCCCTACA
>JAYTBY010000054.1:0-4933 GCA_043736755.1 Planctomycetota bacterium
TGTCGACTCCACGCCGGTTGGGCGGCCCGCGCTGGCGTGGCGCTGCCTCCGCCGCGCGCCGACGGCCTCCACGTGGTCGAAGTCGATCCGCGGTTCGCCGAGGATGCCGACGAGTTCGCCGCGCGCATGCCGGCACGCCCGCGCGAGATCGATGGCGGACACCTCTACGCCCCATGAAGTTCACCGCACTGGAATCGGCGCGCGATGCAACGGTCGTCGTGCTCTTGGGTGGGCGCTCCAGCGAACGTGCCGTATCACTCGCGAGCGGTGCCGCGGTCGCCAGCGCGCTCCGCGAAGCGAGTGATGGTCGCGGCCCCGCGCGCGTGGTTACCGTGGAGATCAGCGAGAACGGCGTGTGGGTCTTCGAAGGGGAGGAGCACGTACCCGAGGAAGCCCTGACACGGCTCCCGCGCGCAGCGGTGTACTTCCTCGCGCTGCATGGCGGCGAAGGCGAAGACGGCACGATCCAGGGTCTGCTCGCGGCGACGGGCCGCGCTCACACGGGATCCGGCGTCGCCGCGTCGGCGTTGTGCATGACGAAGAGTTGGACGCGCGTGGTGCTCTCCGAAGCCGGTCTCCGTGTCGCTCCTGGCCTCGCGATCGACGCACTTCTGTGGGGGCATTCTCGCGCGGCCGTGCTGGCCTGCGCGCGGGGCCTCTCCACCACCGGGTTCGCCGTGAAGCCGGATCGAGGCGGATCGTCGGTCGCGACGTTCGTGCTCGACGACGCCGACGGACTCGAGGCGGCGATCGAGGCGGTCCTCGCGACAGGCGATCGCGCGCTGGTCGAAGCGCGCATCGTCGGGCCCGAATGCACGGTCGGAGTCCTCGGAAACCACGGCCTTGCCGTCGCGCTGATGCCGGTCGAGATCGTGCCGAAGGACGGCCGCTTCTTCGACTACGAGGAGAAGTACAGCGCCGGTGGCGCGAGCGAACACTGTCCGCCGCAGGGGATCGACGCGAGTGTGTGCGCCGTCTTGCGCGAGCTCGCGGAGCGCGCTCACGCCGCAGCCGGTTGCGAAGGTCAGTCGCGCGTCGACTTCATCGTGCCCAAGAGTGGCGGCCTCCCGGTCGTCCTGGAGATCAACACGCTTCCGGGAATGACGGCACGCTCGCTCTTGCCGCTCGCGGCGGCGCAAGCCGGGCTTGCGTACCGAGCCTTGTGCCTCTATCTCGTGGAGTTGGCGCTCGAGCGCGCCGGGGCGTCGCGATGAGTCGCCTGCGTGTGGCGGTCCTCGGCGCGGGCGGCAAGCTCGGCGCGTTCGCTTGCCGCATGCTCGAGGATGATCCGGGTTTCGAGATCGTGGCGCGCCTGCGCTCGCAGGACGACGTCGCGAGCGCGCTCCGCAAGGCGCGCGCGGACGTCGTCTTCGAATCGACCAGCGCCGGACTCGGCGCGCTTCACGCCCGGTTCGCTCTGCAGGCGGGATCGCGCCCGCTCGTCGCGACGAGCGGCGTCACCGAAGCGGAGGCGCGCGATCTCGATGGCCTCGCGCGCGAACTCGACCTCGGCGGCCTCTACGCGCCGAACCTCTCACGCGGCATGTGGCTGCTCCAGACCGCGGCCGAGGCGATCGCCCGGCACGTGGGGACCTTCGAGATCGTCGAGATGCACCACGACAAGAAGCGTGATGCGCCGAGCGGGACCGCGGCGGACACCGCGCGGCGTCTCGCGTCCGTGCGTCGCGACGTCGATCCCGGTGGTGCCGCGCAGGTCTCGATCCACTCGGTGCGCCTGCCCGGCCTCCTCGCGCACCAGGAGGTCCTCTTCGGCGCCCCGGGCGAGCTTCTGACCTTGCGCCACGACGCATTTGGGCACGAGGCGTACGGTCCGGGGATCCTGGCTGGGCTCGCTTACGTCGCCCGCGCGGACGGGTTCGCGACGGGGATTGGGCGCGCCTTCCAGCCGACGGACCCGCGTTGAGCGCGAAGATCAGGGCCAGAACACCGAGATCCTGGTCGTGAGGGTTGCACTGCGCCGCGCGCCGACTAGCCTCGTCGGCCACAAGCCGGGTTGGCGAAATGGCAGACGCGATGGATTCAAAATCCATTTCCTGTGATGGGAGTCGGGGTTCGAGTCCCCGACCCGGCACCACCTCCGCGGAGAGCGCGGAGTTCGCGCGAGCACTGCTTCCGGTGCTGCTCCACGAGCTGAACAACCACACGCAATACCTGTCGGCACTCGGCGCGCTCGAGACGCTGGGGGAGACGCACCTCGGTCGCGGCGAGGGTCTCGCGCGGACTGGCCAGGAAATCGAGGAACTGGGCTGGTTGCTCGGGATCTGCGCCGGGGGCCTCGGCTCGGACCTCCTGCGCGATCGATCCGAGCGCCGCGGGCTCGCGCATCTCGTGAAGCTCACGCGCAAGGCGGTGCGACACGAGGGACGTGACCTCGAACGGGCGGACCGGTCGCTTCCGGATCTCGATCCGCAGCTGGGTTGGCGCGGCGCGCTGGAGGTCGGCGCAATCCTTTTCGCGGCGTCGCGGTCGGGCGCGTCGCCGCTCGCGTTCGAGATCGAGGCCGATTCACGCGGACTCGTCGTGGCCTGTCGCGCCCCCCTCGATTCGCTGAAAGGTGATCTGGCCGCGCGCGCGGAGCTGGATCCCGTTCGGGGGACCGATTGGTTCCGCGTTCACGTTCAACCGGGGGTCGCGTCGTGAAGTGGCTCGAGCGGATCCTGCGCGGTTCCGATGCGCCGGTCGAGCCGCCGCGCGGCGATCCCGTACGTATCGCCGAGATCGAACGTGTGTTGGCTCGGATCAAGCCGCTCCTCGCACAAGATGGCGGCGACGTGCGACTCGTCGCTGTCGAAGGCGACGACGTGGTCCTCGCGTGGAGTGGGGCGTGCCGATCGTGCGCCTCGCAGGCCGATACGTTGCGCGCCGGGATCGAACCGACGCTGAAACGCGACGTGGGTTGGATCGCGTCCGTGCGCGCGGCGAGTTGAATCACCGGGTCTACTTCCGGTTCGCGGGCGGTCATGCACAGAGCCGTCACGGAGCCGTCACCGCGCCGTGAGTCCACGGTGCCGTACTCGAGGTCAAGCACCACGCGCGGCAGCGGCGAGCAAGGTTGCGACCTGCACGACATAGGTGAGCGTCCCGACCGCGTCGCCGGTCGCGCCGCCGATGCGGCGCGTGACGTAGCGCGTCGTCCACGGAATCGCGATGCAGGCGAACACCAGCGCGGCGAGCGCACCGCGCGGCGCTTCCACTCCGAGCCAGGCGAGCGATGCGGCCGCGAACAGTCCGCCGATCACGACTTCGCCCCAACCGACGCGGCTGAGATCGCGCGCGAGACCGGCGCGTTCGGGGATCGTGGGCGCGCGCCACAAGAGCAGGACTCCGCACCAGCGTCCGAACGTCGCTGCCGCGACGACTGCGGGCAGAATGCGTTCCAGCGGCAAGGTCGAGGTCGCACCGGCGCGCAAGAGCAGCGCGAGAACGAGCGCGAGCACGCCATAGGAGCCGAGTCGGCTGTCCTTGAGGATTTCGAGCACGCGTTCGCGCGTGAATCCGCCACCGAATGCGTCGAACGCGTCGCCGACAGCGTCCTCGTGGAATGCGCCCGTCAACCGCGCTTCGACCGCGAGTGCCACGAGCACCGCGATCCACACGGGCCAGAGCATGGATCCAAGCAGGATCGTGATGCCCGTGAGCGCGCCGACGATGGCACCGACGAGCGGGAAGAATGCTGCAGCGCGACGCAGATCGTCGGGCGTGGGATGGTGGCAGCTCGCGGGCACCGGAAGTCGCGTCAGAAAACTCACGGCGACTCCGAACGCGAGTAGCCAACGTCTCATGCTCGATTCGCTCGGTCGGAGAGCGACGCGAGGTCCGCGAACGTCGCCATCTCGCGGATCATCGCACTCGCGGCGTCGAGCAACGGGAGGAGGAGCAGCGCGCCAGTTCCCTCGCCGAGGCGCAGGTTCCACTCCAGGAACGGCTCGAGCCCGAGCGCTTCGAGGACGAGCGCGTGAGACGGTTCCGGTGAGCGGTGCGCGGCGACCAGCGCATGGCGCGTGCCGGGACGCAATCGTTCTGCGCACAAGGCTGCGGCTCCTGCGATCGCTCCGTCGAGAACGACGACGACACCGCGCGCGGCACTTTCGGCCTGAAAACCAGTCATTGCGGCGATCTCGAAGCCGCCGACGGATCCGAACGCGGCCTCGTGATCGTCGCCAAGCAGACGAGCGCGGGTGAGCCCCGCGCGAGCGACGCGCACCTTGCGCGCGACCTGATCGTCATCGGCGCCCGCGCCGCGTCCGACGATCTCGGACGGATCGCGCTCGAGGCACAACGCGACGAGCGCTGCGGCCGCCGTTGTGTTGCCGATTCCGACCTCGCCCGCGAGCGCGACGCGGATGCCGTCTCGTTGAGCCTGCTGCGCGCGCTCGACGCCCACGTCGAAGGCTGCGCGCCATTCGGCGGCCGTCATGGCCGGCTCATGCGCCATGTCGCGTGTTCCCCGGGCAAGGTCCATGACGCGCACAGGGCCGCCCCGCGGTGGGGGATTCGCGCTGGCGACATCGACGAGCTCGAGCTCGCATTCGACGGATCGTGCGAGGACCGCGCACGCAGAACGTCCCTCGGCGGCGAGATCGAGTACAGCTCGAGTCGCGTCACGCGGCCAGGCCGAGACTCCACTCGCGACCGCTCCATGATCGCCAGCGAACACGACGAGCCGACGCGGTTTTGTCCGCGGATCCAGCGTGTCCTGGATCGAACACAGGCGCGCCGCGAGCTCTTCGAGACGTCCGAGACTTCCCGGCGGCTTCGTGAGCGCGTCGAGACGATCGCGGATCGCGCGCGGGTCCAAGTGTGAAGTCATCGTCGAGGAAAGTCCCGCGACGGAAGCGCCTGCAGGGCACGCTTCCGCCGCGAGGTACTGGATCGAATCAGTTCGTGATCGTCGTCGACGATCCGCGGAACA
>JAYTBY010000055.1:0-4929 GCA_043736755.1 Planctomycetota bacterium
AAGCGGACTGGGCTTCGCTGTCACGACTGATGAGTTCGCTGAAGCGTGTGCGGGCGAAGAAGTTCGTCCTCGTGTCGACCGTCGACGTCCATGCGCGACCGATCGACGTCGACGAGACGACGGCGCTCGACACGGACGCAGCGCAACCATACGGCCGCCACCGGATCCTTTTGGAACACTTCGTTTCCGAGCGTTTCCCGGGCGCCACGACGATTCGACTGCCCGCGCTCTTCGGTCCCGGACTCAAGAAGAACGTGGTCTTCGACTTCTTGAACGAGAACCGACTCGACCTCGTGCACCAGGATGGCTCGTTCCAGTTCTACGACCTCGCCAACGTGTGGCGCGATGCGCAAACAGCTGTCGCGGCCGGTCTCGGAGTCGTTCACTTCGCGACCGAGCCCGTCACGACGTCCGAAGTTGCACGTGGCGTGTTCGAGCGCGAGTTCACGAACTCGCTGCCGCTCCCCGGACCGCGCTACGACTTCCACACGGTTCACGCCGCGGCGTTCGGGGGGCACGGCCGCTACCTGTACGGAAAGGCCGCAGTACTCGAGGGTATGCGACGTTTCGTTCGCACGGAGCGCGCGAGCCGGAGCGCCCGATGAAGCTCGCGATCTCGAACATCGCCTGGCGCGCCGACGAGGAACCGGGCGTGCGCGACTTGCTCGTACGGCTCGGCGTTCAGGGCGTCGAGATCGCTCCGAGCAAGATCGGCCCCGCGCCCGATCACATCGACCCAGACACCGCGCGCCGCTACCGCGCGGGGTGGGAGGATCGCGGCATCCGGATCGTCGCGATGCAGGCGCTGCTCTTCGGTCGGCCAGAACTGTCCGTCTTCGCGAGTGCTGCTTCACGCGCCGAACTGCTCACGTATCTCTCCGCTGTGATCCGTCTCGGCGGTCGACTCGGCGCGCGCGCGTTGGTCTTCGGATCGCCGAAGAACCGGCTCGTGGGCTCGCTCGAGCGGAGCGAGATCGAGTCCATCGGCGTGCCCTTCTTCCGCGAGCTCGGCCGCATCGCGGACGATCACGACACGTGCCTCTGCATCGAGCCGAATCCGCCCGCGTATGGCGCGGACTGGATCACGGACGCGCGGAGCGCGGGTGAATTCGTCCAACTCGTCGATCACCCGGGCTTCGGGCTACACCTCGACGCGGGCGGTCTCCACCTCGCGGGCGAAGGCGCCGCCGAAATCGCGCACGCTGGCGCGTGGATTCGCCACTTCCACGCGAGTCAGCCGCAGCTCGCACCGCTCACGTCGGGTGGACCGGTGCCGCACACGACCTACGCCGAGTCGTTGAGGACCCTGGCCTACCCGCGCTGGGTTTCGATCGAGATGCGCGCCCCGGAAAACGAAGTCCCGGCTCTAGCAGCGGTCGAGACGGCCGTGACGTTCGCGCGCGCCACGTACGGCTGACGGGCACGCCACGTACGACTGGCGAGAACGGCAGCTCGTAGGCCGCGAAGTTCTCACGGGCTTTGGCATCGCGAAGCGGCGCTCCGAGGTTCCGACGCGCTGTCGAGCGATTCGTTCACGGCCACTCGGAGCACTCCTCGGTTCCGAGGTCAGGAGCGCAGCGCACGGGTTTGCGCTCGAGAAGGATCGCGGCGCACCGCGAGTGAGACGCTGCTCGCACTCTCGATGGCGAAAAGCTCGAGGGCGAAATGCTCGATCAGAACGGCGAGTTCGACGGCGGCGGCTTCCGCGGCGGAGGCGGCGGCGGCACAACCGGCTTCGGAGCGGGCTTCAACGGCTCAGGCACCCTCGATTTCGGCGCGGGACGCTGCTTCGGTTCGTCCTCGCAGACCTTCTCGCGCATCGTGCGACCGACCTTGAACTTCACGACGCGCTTCGCGGCCACCGTGACCTTCTCCAACGTGCGCGGATTCTGCGCGACGCGCGCCGCTCGTTTGCGCACCTCGAATACGCCGAACTCGCGGAACTCCAGGCGATTGCCGTGGGCGAGCTCGTCGATGATCTCGTCCAAGAACTTCTGGAGGATGTCCTTCACCACCACCTTCGTCTGACCGGTCTGGTCCGCGATGCGGTTGACGAGTTCCTTCTTGGTGATCGTCTCGTGTTGGGGCGGCATGGCGGGCGGTCTGGGAGCACGGCGCGAGATCGCCGCGGCGAGGGGTCGGGATTGTCTGGCGGAGGCAACCTACCGTCAAGCAACCACTTGGGACGGCGCGCCGCCGTGCCCCAGCGCGGCGGGAGACTCGTCGAGCAGGAACGTTGCGGGACCGTCGTTCACGAGCTCGACCCGCATGGTGGCCCCGAACCGACCGGCCGCGGTGCGCACTCCGAGAGCTTCCAAGGCCGTCTGGAACGCGTCCAGGAGCTCGCGCGCGACGTCGGGCGGCGCCGCGAGGTCGAAGGAAGGCCGGCGTCCCTTTTTCCCGTCCGCGGCAAGGGTGAATTGGCTGACGACGAGAATCGGCAGTCCGAGATCCAGCGCGGAGACGTTCATCTTCAGGGCCTCGTCGTGGAAAACCCGATAGCCCGCGACTCGCTCGGCGAGACGCACGGCCTCGCCCGGACCGTCGCCGCGCAACGCGCAGACGAAGGCCAGGAGCCCGGGACCGATCTCCCCCACGACCTCGCCCGCGACGAGGACGCGCGCGGATTCGACGCGCTGCACGAGCGCCTTCATCGGGGTTCGTCGGGAACGCTCGCCGCCGCCGCTGCATCCCGGTCGATCCGCTCGATGCGCACGCGCGCGCGCACGGTCTCGAACGCGCCCAACAAGTCGTCCGAGGTCGCTGCCAGCTCGCGCACCGCGACCCATGCGGCGCGCGCTCGGAACGGATCGGGCGCGGCGTCGTCGAAGAGAAGAGCCTCCTGGACGGCAGGCAGGATCTCGCGCGGAGCCGCCGCACGCGCATCCTCGACGCGGCGGCGCGCGAGGACGAGGTCGCCGCGTTCTTGCGCGACGCAGGCCTCGGCCGCCGCCAGGCGCCAGGGCTCGACGAATTTCGGGTCGAGCTTCCCGAGTGCCAACTCCGCGTCATCGACCAGCACCGCGGCGAGCGAGAGCAGCGCGAAGTCGAGTTGCGCGTCCGCGAGATCGCGGGGGAGAACACGCGGGTCGTCGTCAGCGCGCGCGATCCAACCCGCGAGCCGCATGCGCGCGGCTTCGCTCGCGCCGTCGCGCACGAGCAGCCTCACTTCGAGTCGTCGTGCAGGCAGGTGCCCCGGATCCGCGGCCAACGCGCGTTCGAGCGCCAGCCGCGCTTCGTCCATGTGGCCCTCGCGCAGCGCGAAGAAGGCCCGGCCCTGGTGGATCCAGGCACAGCCAGGATCGCGGGCTTCGGCCCGTGCGAGCCACTTTTCCGCGGCGATTTCGTCGGGCTGGGCTCGCGCCGCGAGGAGTTCGGAGCCCACGCCGGGCCGCAAGACCGCGCGTTCTTCGCTGAGCACCTTCAGCGCGTCCACGCCAGCGAGCGCGGCCTCGCACTCCTGCCACCAGATTCCGAATGGGACGGTGTCGGGTGCGTCGTCGAGCAGTCGCTCGAAGTTGGCGCGCGCTTGCGCGAGGTCGCCGGCGAGGAATTGAGCGCGCGCCGCGAGGAATCGTGCGCGCAGTGGATCGTCCAAGCGGTCGTAGGCACTCGTTCCCTCCGGGACCGCCACAACCCGTGACATGGAGCACCCCGCGGCGAGCAGGAACGCCGGGACGAGCGTCACGAGGAGCGCGCGGGCGCTCACCGCGGGATCGGCCCTTCGATCCGGAGGCTCTGGGTGCGCATGGCCTCGGCCTTCGGACCGTCCTGCCAGAACACATCGCCCGACGCGATCACGAGCACGTCCACGGTGCCGGGTCGTTCGAGGATCACGAGCCGACGGAGGGCGGAGATCGCCAGCTGATCGATCTGCGCGCGGATCTCGGCACCGGGCGTGCGCACCGTGATCGTCTGCTGGAACCCCGATGCAAGCGTCTTGACGTCGACCTCGTGGACGCCGAGCTCGGGTCGCGTGACGACGTGCTCGATCAGCGGCGCGGGGCCTTCGATGCGGATCTCGTCCGCGACGAGGACGCCGGCCTCGAGGAACCGTTTCGTCCACGGCTTCGGCTTCGCCTCGACCTGATTCGCGGGGGGTAGAGCGTTCGGATCGGGCGCGGGCGCGAAGGCGGCACTCGACTTCGACTTCGGACTGGGCGAGCCGCAACTCGCCGGAACGAGTACGAGCGACGCGCATGCGAGCGCGGCGGCAACGGTGCGACCCGGAGAAGGTAGGGATGCTGTGGCTCTCATCGATTCAGTCCTCGCGCGCCGCGGCGAAGCGACGTGCGCGCGTGGTTGTGCCACGCGCTTGCCCGTCATACCAGCCAAGTCAGAGCCCGTTTGGAATCGAGGGGCTCGCGCGTCGCGCAGCGGCGCAACTCGTTCCTCATCGGGCCGTACGATCGACAGCTCAGGGCCGATCAGCTTCAGCGCCGATCAGCTCAGGGCCGACTAGCTCAGCGCCGACTAGCTCAGCGCCGATCAGCGCAGGGCCGATCAGCGCAGGCCGCATGCTCGGCGCGCGCGATCGAGCACCAGCACGGCCTTCGCTCGGGCGCGTTCTGCGCCGTCGCCGAGGATCGCATCGACCTCGGCCGGGTTCGCGAGCAGTTCTTCGCGTCGTTTCCGCGCCGGCTCGAAACGCGCCTCGATCGCTTCGGCGATGCGCACCTTCATGTGGCCGTAGCCGGGCGCACCCGTGCCTCCGACGCGCACCCGGTCTCTCCATTCGGCGAGATCCGCGGGCTCGAGGAACAACTCGAGGAAGCGAAAAAGCAGCAGTTTTTCAGGGTCTTTGGGCGTTTCGGGCGGCTCGCTGTCCGTCACGATCCGATTCACGGCTTGCCGCAGCTTCTTGCCCGACTCGAAGATCCACAGGTCGTTCCCGTAGCTCTTGCTCATCTTCTCGCCGTCGAGGCCCGG